>JBGCFK010000192.1:0-6039 GCA_045106875.1 Paracoccaceae bacterium
ACTTTCAGCGCACCCGTCATGTTGCTGTCGACGAGATCGACAATCCAGCGCGCGGCGGCGCTCAGGTCGATCGCCAATGGCTCCGCGACGTCCTTCAGGATGGCGGCTTTGGCGGCCTCTGCGTCCAGAGCGACCTCGCCGACCAGCAGATGCGGCGGGATGCGCCCCAGAACCAGATTGGCGTCCGAGACGGTTGGCCGCGTGGCACCCCTGCCATAACAGGCTGGCCCTGGATCCGCGCCCGCGCTTTCCGGTCCGACATGGATCGCACCCTGATCAGTAACCGCCGCGATCGAGCCGCCGCCCGCCCCGATTGTGTGAATGTCGATCATCGGGAGCGAGAGCGGATGCTCTCCGATCTTGCCCGTCGTTGTGCGGGCAGGCTCGCCATCCCGGA
Organism: Paracoccaceae bacterium; assembly: GCA_045106875.1. GTDB lineage: Bacteria > Pseudomonadota > Alphaproteobacteria > Rhodobacterales > Rhodobacteraceae > Thermohalobaculum. The sequence goes on from JBGCFK010000192.1 coordinate 398, forward strand.
TCAGAGCGACATCCGCCGAGGTTCCGCCAATATCGATGGTCAGCAGATCGGGAAGGCCGGCCAGTTGCCCCAGATAGGCCGCTCCGCGCGCCCCGGCTGCTGGCCCGGAGAGCGCCAGATGAACCGCACCGCGCGCGGCTTCGTCAGGTGGACAGGTGCCGCCATTTGATTTCATGATGTAGAGCGGTGCACCAATCTTGCGGGCGTTCAGACCATCCGAGAGTTGCGCGATATAGCCGCCGACCACTGGCTGCACGGCAGCGTTCAGGGTCGTGGCAATCGTGCGTTCATATTCGCGGAATACGGGCAGGACATCCACCGAAAGCGCAATCTCGGCATCGGGAAGGGCGGCGCGCAGCATTTCGCCAACCCGGCGTTCTTGCGTCGGGTCCGCATATGAATGCAGCAGGACCACAGCGACGGCCTGCAGATCGGCAGCGCGAATGGCCTCGGCAACGCTGGCAACAGCAGCCTCGTCCAGAGGATGTATCTCGGAGCCATCCAGACGGATCCGTCCCGGGACTTCCCAGATATGGCGGGCCTGAACGGGCCGCTTGGGCTTTACCCAGTTGAACAGGTTCGCAGCGCGTGGGATCTCGGCGCGGCCAATTTCCAGCACGTGCCGGAACCCTTTTGTGGTCACAAGTCCCGTGCGTGCGCCCTTGTCTTCCAGAATGGCGTTGGTCGCGACAGTCGAGCCGTGCAGCACGGTCGCAACCTCGTCGGCGCCAACACCTGCCTGCGCCATCATCTTGTCCACACCGCCGAAAAACCCGTCGGCAGGCGCGCTGGGAACCGACGGAGATTTGGCTACCCACAGCGCACCGCCCGCACGATCCGCGAGGATTACATCGGTGAAAGTGCCGCCAACATCCAGCGCCAGCGTGTATCTGCTCATGGTGTGCCCATCACGGGCAGCGTCTGCCCGGTGATCCAGTCCGCATGTTCAGAGGCGAGGAACATCACTGCATTGGCGATGTCCCGTGGTTGGCCGAGGCGGCGCATTGCGATGCTCTCGACGACGGCGGCTTGACCCTCCGGCCCGAGGCTTTCCCATTGCGGCACGTAATCGGGAGAGGTCTGGGGCATGTAGCCTGGCGCAACCGCGTTCACGGTGATGCCATGGGGGCCAAGTTCTGCTGAAAGCTGACGGACCAGCCCGATCTGCGCCGTCTTGGCCGTGCCATAGGAGTGGATGCCGGTGCGCGAGACCCGCAGGCCCGCCCCGGATGAAATCACGATGATCCGCCCTGAGCGCTTTGCCTGCATGCCCGGTGCGACCGCACGGGCCAGATAGAAGGCTCCGTCCAGATTGACCGCCTGAATGGCGCGCCAGCTGTCGTCGGTGACATCTTCAAGTACCTTGGGAGTTTGTCCGACAATCCCGCCTGCGGCATGGATGGCCATGTCGACGGGGCCGGTCCGGGCGACGAGTTCGATCAGGGCCTTACTGTCCGTCACATCGGTCTGGTGGCAGATCAGACGATCGCTTTGAATTGAAGCGATATCGACCGCATGAACCTCCGCCCCCTCGTCAGCAAATGCGTCGGCGATGCCACGACCGATGCCCCGCCCGGCACCAGTCACAAGAACGCGTTTGCCGGGAAAAGTGATCTGCACGGGCTACTCCGCCGCAACCGAAAGCTGGGGGAATTCGTCCACAAGCGCTGCAAAGACGCGGCGAATGCCGGTTCCGTCGGCAGTGTGCTCGGCAGGGTCCATGGCGTCGATGGCGGCAAAGATTCTGTGTTTGGCATAGAACCGCCAGTGGACTGGCAGCGAGGCCAGACACTCCGTCAGCACCTCGTAGTTTTGTTCGGTCCAGACTTGCTCGAAGGCTGTCCTCTCGGGGCCAAGGTCGTAGAACCCATCTGGGGTCTCGTCCGTCCGTCCGGCACGTTCGGCTGCGGTGGCTGCCAGATCGACCGCTCCGCCTTTGATGATGACACCGTAGGCTGACCTTGCATGGTCCACCGTGACCCAATTGCGCCGCCAGTCCAGCAGCACGGCCTCGGGATCTCGTTTCAGCGGGTCGCCCCAGCCGCCAGCGCCGCCGCAGGACACATGCAGAACGTCGCCCGGTCCCATGGTCAGAATGTCGGTGTTGCGCAGGTCCAGCTCGTGTGCGGTTCCGGGATTCAGCACAAACCGGGACGCCCCGCCGGCGCGCCCGTCCGCAATCCCCCAGCCGGTAAAGCGCGTCCGGTCGCGATTGCGTGCCGTGACCTTGGAGTTGGGCGAGAAAGTCTGGAAGATCATGTCCGTGCCCAGCCCGCCGCGATGCAGGCCCGGCCCGGCACTGTCCTGTGCCAGACCATAGCGCAGGACCTTGATGCCCGCCTCGACCTCATTCACCTCGACCGGGGTGTTCTTCAGAAAGCCCGCGTTCGCGCCCGAGCCGTCCTGCCCATCCTCTGCTGCACGTCCGCCGCCGCCACCGGTCATCGGATTGATCGCCGCCATGATCCGGCGGCCTGTCTTGTTGTCGATGGTGTTGACGTTCATGATCGGTCCGCCCGAGCCTGGCGAGCCCGCCAGCCGGTCGGCAGCTGCCGGTGCAAAGGCGCCCATGATCAGCCCCTGCAAACGCGTGCAGGACAGGGTGCGCATGCCCACCGCCGCCGGGAAGACCGGATTGACGATTGTGCCCGAAGGCAGGATGCAGCGACACACCCGTGCGATCCCAGAGTTCAGGAACAGCGACGGGTCCAGTGAATAGAGGATGTAGGTCAGCCCGACCATCAGCAGCGTGTGCCGCTCGTCCCCGCCAGTCGGCATGTTCAGCGAGCTTTCCAGCTGCGGGTCCGACCCGGTGAAGTCGAAGATCAGACTGTCACCGTCGATGACAAGCGTCAGCATCAGGCGGCAGGGCCAGCCGTCCACCGCATCCTCGTCCATGAAATCGGCGAACGGGTACTTGCCGTCGGGCAGGCCCCGGACAATCGCGCGGGCCTGTGCCTCGGCATAATCCAGCAGATCGCCAACGCCTGTCCGGAAAGTCTCGACGCCGAAGCGTTCGATCATCTCCAGCACCTTGCGCTCGCCCGTGTTGCACGCGGCAATCTGGGCCTTCATGTCGCCCCAGTTCTGCTCCGGTGCGCGGACATTCGCCAGAAAGACATCGAGGATCTGCTGATTGATCTCGCCTTCCTTCAGGATCTTGTTTGGCGGGATGCGGATGCCTTCCTGATGCACCTCGGACAGCGTACGCGACAGGGATGCAGGCACAGCCCCGCCAACATCGGTGTTGTGGATATGCCCAACCGAGAACGCGACGATCTCGTCCTTCCAGAAGATCGGTTTCCATATGTGCATGTCCGGCGAGTGCGTGCAGACAAATCCGGAATAGGGGTCGTTCGTCAGGCAGATATCGCCCGGGCGGTAGTCGTCGATCAGCTTGATCGCGCCGCCATAGTTCAGGTTGACAAACCATGTCGCGCCCAGCTCGGTCGGTGTCGCGAAGGTCTCGCCTTCCGGCGTGGTCAGACCAGTCGTGAAATCCTCGGTCTCCTTCACGAAGGTCGAGTGCGCCGTGCGGTAGAGCGTAAATGCCATGCTCTCGGCAGCCGCGCGAGTGTGGTTCTTCAGGATCTCCAGCGTCACCTTGTCGATGGGCATGGTCAGTCCTTTGCTACGATCAGAAGGTTGCTCCAGCCGTCAACGCGGACCGTCAGGCCGGGAGGAATCACGGTTGTGCAGTCATCCTGTGTGACGATGGCAGGGCCGCTGAAATGGTGGCCGGGCGCCAGTTCGGATCGGGCGTAGACGCCTGCCTCGTGCCGTGCGCCATCCAGAAAGATCTCTGCCGTTCTGTTGGATGTTGCTGCGTTTTCCACCACTTCTTGCTGGCGGAGGGCCGGTTTTGGGGGTGATCCGCTGACCACAAGCCGCAGATTAACGACCTGCACTTCGGCCTTGGGGTCGGAATGGTCATAGACTTTGGCATGAGCCGCATGGAAGGCATCGCCAATCGGGCCAAGTTGCCCTGCCGCGACATCAGCCCGGTCGATGATCGTCTCGATCTCATAGGATTGTCCGCGATAGCGCATGTCTGCGGACCAGATCAGCCGGGCCTCGCCGTCAAAGCCCTGTTCTTCTCGCAACCAGTGAAGAGCCTGCGCTTCCAACTCGGTGGCATGACCATCCAGCACCGTGCAGCCTTCGGTATCGAGATCCACAAATGCTGTTCGTATGAAGTCGTTGCGGACATCTGCGATCAGACCGCCATAGGCAGACAGTACCCCGGGCGTGGGCGGGACGATCACCTGAGCGACGCCAAGTTCACACGCCAGCAGGCAGGCCGTCATCGGCCCGGCGCCGCCAAAGGCCAGCAGCGAGAATGTGTGCGGATCGACGCCGTGGCGGCTCATGAGTTTCGAGATTTCCAGATACATGCCCGAAATGGACACCCGGATGATCGCCTCGGCAGTGTCTTGAACTGACAAGCCCAGCGGCTCGGCGAGGCTGGCAATTGCGGTCTCTGCGGCTGATTTGTCCAGCTTGACAGCGCCGTAGCCCAGCTCGCCATCGCCCAACAGACCCAGCGCTGCAAAAGCATCCGTAATCGTGGGCCGCTCGCCGCCGCGCCCATAGCAGGCTGGCCCCGGTGTGGACCCTGCACTTTCGGGTCCGACCTTGAGCACGCCAAAGTCATCGACCCGTGCGACGGACCCACCGCCTTCGCCGATGGAGGTCACCGATACGGTTGGCACGTAGATCGGGAAATCGCCGACTATCTCGCCAACGCCAAACGCAGGCTTGCCGCCAAGTATCACCGCGACATCGGCCGAGGTGCCGCCGACATCGAAGCTGAGCACGTCATTCACGCCAATACGCGCGGCGACATCCGCGGCGCCAATAACGCCAGAGGCCGTGCCTGATAGCAGCATGGCGATGGGGTCGGTCTTGCCAAGTTCCGCCGCCATCACACCGCCATTGGATTTGGTGATCATTGGCTCCGCAGGCACGCAGGCATCTTTCAGGGCTGCCTGCAGACGCGTGATGTAGTTCGCGACCCGGCGCTGCACATAACCTGCGACGGTGGCCGTCACGGTCCGCTCGTATTCGCGGATTACGGGCCAGACATCGGAGGACAGCGTCACAGTCATGTCCGGATCGAGTGCCAAAATCGCATCGCGTACTGCACGCTCGTTGGCCGGGTTGGCATAGGCATGTAGCAGTGCGACGACGATGGTATCTGCTCCGTCCGCCTTTGCGCGGGTCACGGCGCTCGCCACTTGCGCGGGATCGACCGGCGTCTCTACTGATCCGTCCTTGAGCATGCGCTCGGCAATTCCATAGACTCGTTCTCGAGGCGCCAGAGGCGGAGGACGGCGAGAGAAGAGATCATAGGGGTCAGGCACCTTCAGGCGCGCGACCTCCAGAACATCCTCAAAGTCCCTTGTCGTGAACAAGGCCAGCGCCGCACCGCGCCGCTGGATTACGGTGTTCACACCAACCGTCGTGCCATGGGTGAAGTACTCGATATCGCCAGCTGCGTGCCCATAGCGTTGCTCAAGCGCGGCTACGCCGTTCATGACCTCGGCCCCCGGTGTGTCGGGGGTCGAAAACGTCTTCAACGTGTGCATCTCGCCCGTCGCCTCGTCGAACACGCAGAAGTCGGTGAAGGTCCCGCCGATATC
>JBGCFK010000193.1:0-4333 GCA_045106875.1 Paracoccaceae bacterium
CTGACCTTCTGCAACAAGATGGACCGGGAAAGTCGGGATGTTTTTGAGATTATTGATGAAATTCAGGAAAGTCTGGCGCTGGACGTCGCGCCTGCGAGCTGGCCAATTGGTATTGGGCGCGAGTTTCTGGGCGCCTATGACCTGATCAACGACCGGCTGGAGCTGATGGACCGGGCGGATCGGAACGTGGCCGCTGAGTCGATCGCACTTGAGGGACTAGACGATCCGCGTCTGTCCGATCACGTGCCGGAGCACCTTCTCAACCAGCTCCGCGAAGAAGTTGAAATGGCACGGGAATTACTCCCCACCTTTGACCGGCAGAGCTTTCTCGAAGGGCATATGACGCCGATATGGTTCGGGTCGGCGATCAATTCGTTCGGCGTGCAGGAACTGCTGGAAGGACTGGCAAATCACGCGCCGCCTCCCCAGCCACGGATGACCGGAGAACGTCAAGTCGCGGCCGAGGAACCCAAAGTGTCCGGCTTTGTCTTCAAGGTTCAGGCAAATATGGACCCCAAACATCGCGACCGCGTAGCGTTCGTGCGGCTTTGTTCCGGGCACTTCAAACGTGGCATGAAGCTGCACCACGTGCGAATGGGCAAGCCCATGGCCGTGTCCAACCCGGTGCTGTTTCTCGCCGCAGAGCGTGAAACTGCAGAGGACGCCTGGGCAGGCGACATCATAGGTATCCCCAATCACGGGCAACTGCGCATTGGTGACGCGTTGACCGAAGGCGAAAAGCTGGCGTTCAAGGGGATCCCGTCCTTCGCGCCGGAGCTGCTGCAATCCTGCCGCGCTGGCGATCCGATGAAGGCGAAACATCTGGACAAGGCATTGACGCAGTTTGCCGAAGAAGGCGCGGCCAAGCTGTTCAAACCCACGCTCGGCGCGGGCTGGATCGTCGGAGTGGTTGGGCAATTGCAGTTCGAAGTGCTCGCCTCACGGATCGAGCTGGAATACGGATTGCCAGTCAGGTTCGAACAGACACAGTATATCAGCGCACGCTGGGTGTCCGGCCCCTCTGACAAGGTTGATGCGTTCATCAATGCCAACAAGGGGCAGATGGCTCAAGACCATGACGGCGATCCTGTCTACATGACCCGCCTGCAATGGGATATTGACCGGGTCGAACGCGACTACCCGGAGGTCAAGCTGAGCGCCACCAAAGAAGCGCTCACGTAGGCGCCGCTGTCACGCCATAGACGAAACCACCCCGGCAAAGACAATCCCGCTCAGGATCGCGCCGCCGATGCCAAGGCCCATGTAAACCGCGAAAACCTCGCTTCTGACCAGTGCAAATACGGCTGCCATGGCGGGGATCGAACTGACTGCACCGGCGACCATGAAGGACATGGCGGCTCCTGCGGACATGCCCTGATCCATCAGACCCGCAATCAGTGCCGGGGCTGCGTAGCCATTCAGATATGCAGGTGCACCCACAAGCGCCCCGATCACAATAGGCATCAAACCCTCACCGCCCACAACGGTCGCAATGCTTTCGGCGGGAATGTAGTGGATCATCAATCCCTCCAGCAGATAGGCCAAAGCCAACCATTTGCCGAGGAACAGGGCTTGCTCCCAAGCCGTAAGCCGGAACACGGTGCGCCGCGGAGCTTCGTGCCAGAACTTCCACATCGGCCGCGCGGTCAACGGATTTGGCCCACATCCGCAAGCAGAACACCCTTTTTGAGGCTTCAGTACGTCTGCGAAGAACCCGCTCCCGGTAAGCGCCTTTACGACGAACCCGCCCAAGAGGCCGAGGGACACGGCAGCGACCCCTTTGCCAACGGCATATTCGAGTCCCAACGCACCGGTGGTGATGGCAAAAGTTGGCGGGTCCATGAGCGGCGAGGCCAACCAGAACGCCATCACAGCGGATAGTGGCGTCCCGGCAGCAAGCAAAGCCGCGACGAAGGGGATAACCTCGCATGAACAAAAAGGCGCCAAACCTCCGACAAACGCCGCAAACACAATCATGCGGCTCTCTCGCCCCTGAAATGCAGCACCGATGACACCTTCGGCGCCACTGGCCCGCAGATAGGCGATCATCGCAATTGCGATGGCCATGTAAGGCATTGTGCCCGCGAACGCGTTAACAGCAGTCGTCAGCACAGCGCTTGCCCGGTTGGGGTCAGCCAGCAGGACAATCAGCGGAATCACTGCCACCAGCACCCATACCCTGTCGATACCCTGTAGAAACCGCCATAGCGTTCCTGCCTGCCGCAGAACAAGTTCCGTCATGATGCTTCCCTCTCGATGCCTTCCATCTCGCCCGGCGAGTCGACACAGCATTCCGAAATCAAGAACCCTGCCAACGCGGAGATCCTGTTGAAATCCGCATGGCAGTTCAGGATGCGGCCCTCACGGGTCTGGATAAGAACCCCTGCCCCGGTCAACGCTCGAATGTGATGCGAAAGCGTAGAGGCCGCAATGCCAAGACGATCCTGGATCGCACCAACGGCAAGCCCCTCGGGTCCAGCCCGCACAAGCTGGCGAAGAATGCCCAGTCGCACTTCCGACCCAAGCGCCGCAAACGCAGCTGCGGCGGCGCAAGCACCAAGGTCGTTCGAAGCGTCTGACTGAATATCATATTCCATATTTCTAGAATTATCGAAATAACGCCAGAATGCAACCACAGATTGGCCTCTGCGCGAAAAAATTGACTTTTGGCATGAATTCGTCCATACGCGGCCAACTTCTGACACGTCCCAATCCGGGGACACGGGCCGCGTAGATTTGCGGCCATAACTGGCTGCAACTACGAAGGGCCATCCATGCTATTTTCAGATCTGGACCTTGATCCAAAGGTCATCAAGGCTGTTGAAGAGTCAGGTTACACAGCGCCGACGCCGATACAGGCTGGCGCGATCCCTGAGGCGCTCAAGGGCCGAGATGTTTTGGGCATCGCCCAAACAGGAACAGGCAAGACCGCCTCGTTCACTCTGCCGATGATCACGATCTTGGCCAAGGGCCGCGCCCGAGCACGGATGCCGCGCAGCCTGATCCTTTGCCCGACGCGGGAGCTTGCCGCTCAAGTGGCTGAGAATTTCGAGAAGTACGGAAAGTACCACAAGCTGACGATGGCGCTTTTGATCGGCGGCGTGAACTTCAAGGATCAGGATCGGTTGATTGACCGCGGCGTGGACGTTCTCATCGCAACGCCAGGTCGGTTGCTGGACCATTTCGAGCGCGGCAAACTGATGCTGACTGGCATCCAGGTCATGGTGGTGGACGAAGCCGACCGGATGCTCGATATGGGCTTTATTCCGGATATCGAGAAGATTTTTGGCCTGACGCCCTTCACGCGTCAGACGCTCTTCTTCTCTGCAACAATGCCACCCGAGATCACGCGTATAACTCAAACATTCCTGTCAAACCCCGTGCGAGTGGAAGTTGCGCGTCAGGCATCAATGGCCGAAACGGTGACGCAATCGGTCTGCCTCTTTAAGCCCTCGCGCAAAGAATCGGCTGCGAAGGATAAACGGGACTGTCTCCGGAACCTGATGGAGCGCGAAGGTGATGGTCTTCGCAACGCCATAATCTTCTGCAATCGCAAGCGTGACGTCAGCGTACTGCAGAAATCACTGGTAAAGCACGGCCATAACGCGGGTGCGCTGCACGGCGATCACGACCAGTCCGTGCGGACCGCGACCCTGCAAGGGTTTCGCGATGGCGAGATCAAGCTGCTGGTCGCCTCAGATGTGGCTGCACGCGGCCTCGACATTCCCGATGTCAGCCATGTGTTCAATTTTGATGTGCCAACGCATGCCGAGGACTACGTCCACCGTGTCGGCAGAACGGGGCGCGCCGGGCGGGAAGGTACTGCGATCACGATTTGTGCGCCACACGAAGAGAAGTATCTCGGTTTCATCGAGGAAATGATTGGAAGAGAAGTACCGCGCGCGGATCCGCTTGCAGCGGCGCAATCGGTTCAGGCTCCGAAGGCTGAAAGCGCGCAATCGCCTGATGTAGAGCAACCAAAGGCGGCAAGACCACCTCGGGAGCCCCGCAAACCACGAGAAGAGACATCGCCGCGTAAATCCCGCGACGAACAACCTCGTGGCCGCAGACGGCGCGATGATCATGGTGACAACAAGGTTGTCGGCATGGGGGACCATGTACCAGCCTTCCTGATGCGACCCATCCGCTCGGTAGAGGTTACTGCGGATACGGTAGCTGCAGAACACGCCGGCGACGAGACCAGCGAAACCTCTGATGGTAGTGAAAACGAAGCGGCCTGATTGCGCCGCCGCTGAGGCCTAGAGGGTTTTGAGATTGCGCTGAGACGCAACCGGACCTACGACCGCGAGAGCATCTCAAAGTGTGGGGCAAT
>JBGCFK010000194.1:0-4359 GCA_045106875.1 Paracoccaceae bacterium
ATCAGATTGGTCTTGCCGCAGCCCGCCAGCAGCTCGTGCCCGCGATGCATGCAGACATTGAAGAACCCCTTCAGCGTACCTTCTCGATCCCGCACGACGAAGACGTTCTGATCCGAAATCCGGGCTGTCAGAAACTGCCCCGCATCGGCGACCTGACTGACATGACCCACATAGATCCAGGACCGGTAGAATATCGCAGCCTTCTCCGCCTGGAACACGTCCGCATCGTGATACATGCGGGCAGGCATGGTGAAGCTTTCACCCGGATTAGCGCTGAACGGACGGTCTGCGGGTCGGATCGGGCCGGGATGCTGGTTCATGGTGCGCCTCCTATGTGCCCGCCATAGGAATCCGCAAAAAGGCCTTCGTCAAGCACAACGTGAGTTAGGGAAATACGCCGACGTCCCGGTCCGGGCGATGCGGCCATCTGTGCGCAGGGCGCACGGGCGAGCGAAGCAAGGGGGGCCGCAAGGGACATGGCTGCGGACCTCAGGACGCAAATCTTCAGGGCGCTCTTGGCGTCGGTATGTGGACTTCGGCATCCAGTGCTTCCAGTGCCGCATGGACGCGGCGCCGTTCGGCCAGCAGGAAGTTGTACTGGGCATCGCACCCGGAAATCGGCGTTGGATATGTGTGGATCTCACCATCCAGTTCGGTCCGGGCCATCATCAGCGCGACACGTGCGCGATCTGTCGGAAGAGCGACTTCTTGCAACATGGGAACCTCCTTTGACACACTGTATACATTTGTATACCTAACAGAAAGACAACTTGGAAGCGAGCCTCTTGAATGTCCGATCTTGGGCCATATGACCTGTTGGTCGCGGGTGGCGGGAACGCGGCCCTTTGCGCCGCGATCACGGCCGCCGAGCGCGGTTTGAGCGTACTGGTCGCCGAGGCCGCCCCGATTGGCATGCGCGGCGGCAACTCCCGCCATGTGCGCAACCACCGCGCCGCCCATGATGACCCGACGGACTATCTGACCGAAGTGTATACGCTTGATGAATACATGGACGACCTGATGCGGGTCACGGGCGGCAAGACGAACGAAAAGCTTGCCCGGATGTGCATCGACGAAAGCCGCCATATCGCGCGGTGGATGACCGACCGCGGCGTGCGGCTTCAGGGCTCGCTTGCAGGCACACTGTCGCTGGGGCGCACCAACCCGTTCTTTCTGGGCGGCGGCAAGGCGCTGCTGAACGCGCTCTATCGCCGGGCCGAAGGTGTGGGCGTACACGTGCTCTACAATACGGAAGTCACAGGGCTGGAGATTGAGGACGGGTTCTTCACCGCTGCCCGTGTCCGGAGCGAGGGGTTTGAGCGCGTCGTCAATGCGCGCGCTCTGGTGACTGCCTCGGGTGGGTTTCAGGCCAATCTCGAATGGCTGGAGGAAGCGTGGGGGCCAGCTGCACGAAACTTCACGGTGCGCGGGACAGAATACGCCAAAGGCGGCCTGCTTCGCGCGCTGCTCGATGCAGGCATGGAGCGCGTGGCCGAAGCCGACCAGTGCCACGCCATCGCGCTTGACGCCCGCGCGCCCAAATATGACGCCGGGATCGTCAGCCGGATCGACTCGGTGCCGTTCTCGATCATGGTCAACCGCGACGGGGACAGGTTCTATGATGAAGGCGAGGACTTCTGGCCAAAGCGCTACGCCATCTGGGGGCGCCTGATCGCGCAACAGCCTGACCAGATCGCCTATTCGGTGCTGGATGCCAAGGCGTTGGGGCAATTCATGCCCGCGCTCTGGCCGCCAATCCAGTCTGAGAGCATTGAAGGGTTGGCAGAGGCCGTGGGCCTCGACGCGCCCAAGCTTGCGCGGACGGTCGCCACCTATAATTCAGCCTGCAAGGACGGAAGCTTCGACAAGACCGCGCATGACGGCTTGCACACTTCCGGGCTGACCCCCGACAAGACCAACTGGGCGCAGCGCATTGACCAGCCGCCCTACTACCTTTTCCCCATGCGGCCCGGAATTACGTTCACCTATATGGGCGTCGAGGTGGACGAGGGCGCGAAAGTGCAGATGGCCGATGGTCGTCCCGCCGCGAACATCTGGGCCGCGGGCGAAATCATGGCCGGAAATATTCTGGGTCAGGGCTATCTGGCCGGAATCGGGATCACCATCGGCTCGGTTTTCGGCATGAAGGCGGGCGAGAGCGCGGCTGGATATGTGCGGAACTAGAGGACAAGCGGCCATGTCGCTGACGCGACACCTCGCTTCGCTCGGCTGTACGCTACGCGTCCAGATGGCCGCTTTCGGCGATCTCCAGCACCGGCAGTTCAGTATGGCTGGTGTTGCAGGGGATGTGCGGTGACCGATGTGCCAAAGGATTGGGTGCCTGACAAACCCGAGCCTATAGAGACTACTGGTTTTCCAAAACCATCGAGGAGGATGGAATTTCTGGATGAACCACCGTGGAACCGCCCTTGTGCGGCCAGCGATCCTCCAGCACTGACATATCCACACTCACAGCAGAAAAAACGCCAGGATCATATGCTGGTCGACAGTAGAATGATGCTCGTCAACTCCCGTTTCACAGGTCTGATGCACGCGTTCGATCTTGGCACAGCAGAGGATCCAGGCACCAGACACCGACGGGTCGGTTTCTGTCCGGCTCCACTCTTTGAGGCCGACAAAGAGAGCCCTGTTGCTGACGGCATCTTCAAGGATGTGTCCGTGCGGAAGTCTGAAATGGGTGCCGATAAATGCTCAGAAGCCCTTGGCGACAATCCGCCCTTCATTGCTCGTAGTGGCACGAAGGATGGTAGGATTGTGATGCCCCGCGCAACCCTCGACGAACCCGATAGCTGGCGAGGCGAGGCAGTGATGAACTGCATTTTTGCCTCGAACAGGACGAAGCGCCCCATGAAAGACGCGAAGATCGAACCTGTGGGATTCGTCGCCTGTAATATTGTGGAGGAGACCTGATGCTCGACACCGCCAAACCTCAGAATGCGCTGGACGACGCGCGCCGTGCCTCGGAGATCTGCAATGCCTGCCGGTATTGCGAGAGCTATTGCCCGGTGTTCCCGGAGATGTTTTCGCGGCGATCCTTCGCCGATGCGGATCTGGGATATCTTGCGAACCTCTGCCACAACTGCAAGGGATGCTGGCATGCGTGCCAGTATGCGCCGCCGCACGAATTCGGGCTGAATCTGCCGGCGACGTTGGCCGAGGTGCGGATCGAAACCTATGCGACCTATGCCTGGCCCCGCGGGTTGGGCCGATTGTTCGAGCGCAATGGCGCATTCGTGGCGTGGGCGACCGCTCTGGCCTTTGCCGCGGTGATGATCGGCGCAATGATGTGGGTCGACGGCGAAGTCCTGACGGGCGTGCACCGGGGCGAAGGCGCATTCTATGCGGTGATCCCTCACGAAATCATGGTGCTGCTGGGCGGGACCACATTCGGCTGGGCTGTTCTGGCGATGATCCTTGGCGTCGTGGGTTACTGGCGTGCCATAGCCGGAGGCATGCCTTCATGGCGGGCAATCCGCGGAGCCCTTTCAGACGCGGGCACCACGCGGCACCTTGGGTCGCAGGGCGGTGGGTGCAATGACATTGACGCCGGGTTCAGCCAAGGCCGGCGGCATGCACATACGGCGACCTTGTGGGGGTTCCTGCTATGCTTTGCGTCAACGTCCTCGGGCACCTTGATGCACTATCTGCTGGGCTGGGACGCGCCCTACAGCTGGTACTCGGTGCCTGTGGTTCTGGGCACAGTCGGGGGCGTGATGCTGACGGTTGGGACGGCGCAACTGTTCTGGATGAAGCTGCGCACGGATCCTGCGCCAGAGGGCACGCGGCGCTGGGGCATGGATATGGGCTTCATCGGCCTCTTGCACCTGACAGCAACGACCGGGCTGGCGCTGCTCTTCTGGCGGCATACTTCCGGCATGGGGCTATTGCTGGCAGTGCATCTGGGCGTCGTGCTCGCGCTGTTCGTGACCTTGCCCTACAGCAAGTTCGTGCACGGGATCTATCGGTTGGCGGCCTTGGTCAAATACCATCAGGATCGCGCAACCTAGAGCGTATTGCGATCAACCTGAATCAGCTTGACCGCAATGTGAAACTGGCAAGCAACTGGAACTACTGCGTTTGCCCGGCTGTCAGGTGAACGAATCTGCGTCAACACCATTGGACACCGTTCGAGAGCGTGCGGCGTGCGGGTGTAATTCCATCTCTATCTGTTGGCAAAGCAATCAAAGCCCAGCCTCTGCGCGTAAAAAAAACCGGGCGCGAACGCCCGGCCAGTTGATAGGAAGACCCTGTAAGGAGCCCTCCTGGGGATTGGAAATCAGCTCATCGACTGGGAGCGGGTGCCGAAGTCCGGATAGGCTTCCATGCCCAGTTCGGACA
>JBGCFK010000195.1:0-4435 GCA_045106875.1 Paracoccaceae bacterium
GCTATGGCGATTGGGAGAAAGACGGGATTGCCCACGACTTCTGAAATCAGGCAGCACCTTCCTGTTGCTCCAGCACATTCACGCCGTCATCGATTTCCGTCTGCAACACATCGTTGAAACGATTGAACGCGCCGCATAGCGCGATGCGCCATGTCAGCTCGACGATCTGGGCATCACTGAAATGCGCGTGCAACAGGTCGAAAATGTCGTCACTTACGCGGTGAAAGTCCGTCGTCACCTGAACGGCGTACGCGATGACCAGCTTGTCTATCTCGTCGAACTCGTCGATCTGGCCGTAGTCAAGGATGTTCTCGGCTGCCGTCAGACTTATCCCGGAAGCATTCAGCCGGGGCGTATGGTTCGAAACGCAAAACGTACATTCGTTGAGTTTCGAAACAGTTACCAGCGCCAGTTCAAGATAGCGCGCCGGCAGCACATCTTCGCCTTTCAGATCCAACAGCAACCCGAACGTATGTTCCAACACTGGCGGGCGGTTTGCCATGACCCCGACAAGGCTGGCAAAAGATCCGTATGTACTTGATTTATCATAGACCTCACGCGCCTTCCCCGAAACTTCGGAGGCCGGAACGGTGCGTACTCTGGGCATTGGATCCTCCTTGACGGGCAGTGTCTCGCGCGAGGATGATGCTGGAACACGGAGCGGTCAAGAGGGTGGAAAGCATGAGCATTGACAATGGGTTATGGGCCTGGCGGCAACAGTCGAACCAGAACCGCATGATCGAGGCGCAGAGAGGCGTCGTGCCGCAGGGACCAGTTAAGCTGGCCTATTTCGGTGGATCAGCGTTCCGCGTCACTACCCCATCGGGCATGACAGTCATGATTGACCCTTGGCGGAACCTTCCTTCAGGCAAGTGGGACTGGTATTTTCACGACTTTCCAGAGACTTCAGTGGATATTGGCGTGTCCACCCACGCACATTTTGACCATGACGCGCTCCACCTTCTGGATGCCTCTGTCCTGCTGGACCGGCTGATCGGCACCTATAATTTTGCTGATGTGACGATCACCGGGATTGCAGACAAGCACGCGACGGACCCGGGAGAGGCGACTTATGATTTCAAGCTAATCAACGGCTACTTTGGCGGTCAAGCCATTGATCCGCCAGATAATTCTCGTTGCTGGGACAATTGCCTGATCATCGTGGAGACCGGAGGGCTGCGCATCCTTCACTGGGGTGACAACCGCCACAACCCACCAAACGAAGTCTGGCAAGCCATTGGAAAGGTTGACATTTTCTTGATGCCAGTGGATGACAGCCAGCATGTAATGGGCAATACGATGGTCGCGGAGGTGATTCAGCGCGTTGCGCCTCGCGTCGTGATCCCACACCACTACTATATCTGGAACGTGGTTCAGCGCGGCTCGACCTTGCTTCCGGCGAAGAATTGGCTTTCAGAACAAGCTGTTACACGGCATCTGGACGGATCTGAAACCACTTATGCGCCAGACATGCTGCCACAAGATCTGACCATCGACTATTTTGGCGATCACGTGGCGTTTGACGTGGATGCATGGCACCGGGCGAACGGGATGGAGTTGGGATAACACCCGTATGGCATGCGTACCGCAAGCGTATGTACGCGAGGTCGATGGGCGGCACTCGGGCAAGGCTTGGCGCCCGCACCTCGGTCAAGCGAAGCGACGGACCGAGGGACAACACATGTGAACGCCGCAGGCGTCCACTCAGTTTGACTAGTACATCAGCTGAGGCAGCCAAAGTGCGATACTGGGGAACGCGATCAGCAGGAACACCATCGCAATCATCATCGCCACGAAAGGCAGCGCGCCCCAGGCAACATCACCGAACGGGCCGGGCCGTTGCCGGATGCCCTGCACCACATAAAGGTTCACACCAATGGGCGGCGTTATCAGGGCTGTCTCCATGAGAATTGTGATCAGGATGCCGAACCATACCCCCGTCTCGGCAGGCCCCATGCCCCACAATTCCAGCGACACCACCAGCGGAAACACAACCGGCACCGTGGTCAGCAGCATGGACAGCGTCTCCATGAACATGCCGAGGATCAGGTAGAAGACCACAAGCGCGATCATGGTCTGCAGGGGCGTCCAGCCAAGATCCTCGATGAAACCGATCAGTTGCTGCGCCACACCGATGAAACCGAGGATGAAGTTCAGAAACACCGCCGCCATGATGATGAACATGATCATTGCCGTGATGCGCATGGTGCCCTCGAAGGCAAGCAGCAGCATCTCGATGGTCAACGCCCTGAACCACGCTGCCAACACCAACGCAAAGATGACGCCAAGCGCCGCGGCCTCGGTCGGTGTTGCCCAGCCACCGTAGAACGAGCCCATGACGCCCATGATCAGAAGCAGCGGCGGCAACAGGTCCGGCAGGGTTCGGATGCGCTGGCTCCAGTTCGCCTCGATCCGCTCACCGCCCCAGCTGGGCTTGATGAGACAGGCAATCACGATGGCCAACAGGAATAACCCGGCCAACGTCAGGCCGGGAATGACACCAGCAAGAAACAGCTCGGGCACCGATGTGTCGGTAATGAACCCGAACAGGATCAGGATGATGGATGGCGGGATCAGAATGCCCAGCGTGCCCCCGGCAGCAATAGACCCGAGGAAAAGGCTTTCCTTGTACTTGCGGTTCTCGATCTCGGGATAGGCCACAGTGCCAATTGTGGCCGCTGTTGCGACCGATGACCCGGACGTTGCCGCAAAGATCGAGCAGGACACGATGTTCGCATGCATCAAGCCGCCCGGCAGCCAGTTCAGCCAAAGCGCCACGGCGGAATACATGCGTTGCCCAACGCCCGACCGAAGGATGATCTCTCCCATCAGGATATACATCGGGATCGCAATCAACAGGAAATTGCGCTGCTGTTCCCAGACGAACTCGCCCATGGCGCGGCTCAGCCGTCCCCGCATGAACACTTCGTCCAGACCCATCGACAGAATGCCCAGCACGGCCCCGACCGGGACCGCAGCAAGGATCAGCACCATCAGCGCGATGATGATCGACCAGGGCGAGCCTGCCTTCAGAACACCCATCAACCACTTCATTTACCGAGTTCCTTCACGCCGCGGGTCTCTTCCGCCATCTCCTCCTGAATGGACATGGTTCCTGCCAGTCTCTGCACTGCACCGATCTGGCCGCTGAGCAACAGGATCAGGGTATATGCAATCAGGAACAGCGTCACGATTGTGAAGAAGGTCAGCCCGGTGACCCAGAAGATCTGTGGGATCCAGAGCGGTGTCAGCTCGGGCGTGACGGACACGGAGTTCTTTTCCCAGCTTTCGAGGAAAACGCCCCATGCCTTGAGTGTGAAAAAGCTGATGTAAAAGCCCAGAAGCGACAGTCCCAACACATCCATCACCGCCCGCATCCGCGGCGACACGACATTGTAGAGCGCGTCAATGCGGATATGGCTTCGGTGGATCAGGCAGTAGGCATAGGCCCAGACGGTCGCGCCCGCGAAGACATAGCCCGAGTATTCATCCGTGCCCGAAATGCGCAGCCCGCCCAGTTTCCGCCCGACCACTTCGACAGCGATCATTAAGGCGCACAGGAGCAACCCGAATCCGCCAATCCAGACAGCCCAGGTTGACACGCGTTCCATCGCACGGTGAATGGTCGCAAAAATTACCATGGTGTGAGCCTCACGAATGACAAACCCCGCGCCATCAGGGAGGCGCGAGGTTCAGGTCATGTCAGCGTGATCAGAGCGGCGCCTCGACACCGGCAATCTTGCCCATGGTGTCGTTCCACTCCTTGGCACATTCGGCGCCGCAACGTTCTGCGAACCGCTTGAGCACGAAGTTCTGGACCACGTTCTGGATGATCTCGTTGTCTTCGTCATTCATGGCCACCGGCGTTAGATTGCCGGTTTCGCCCCACTCACAAGGACCGGAGGTGTTGCACTGGCCGGCCATGGCGTCGGTCGCCTCGATGGATTCCCAGATCTCGTCCTCGATCTTGGCCGCGTTCTCACGGATAAGATCCTGCGTTTCCTTGTTCAACGCATCCCAGCTTTCGCCGTTGAATGCCATGAAGGTGGCCGCGTAGCCCAGCTTGACCTGCACCGAGTGCGTCGTGACCTGGTGCCATTTGGCGTTGTAGGCAGGTGCAGTGCCCGTGGTGCCGCACGTCGCCACACCCTTTTGCAGCGCAGGCACGGCTTCAGCGAACGCGATGGTCACAGACGAAGCGCCCAGCCCTTCGACGAAATCCGACAACGAGGTCGAATAGGTCCGGATCTTCTTTCCCTTCAGGCTGGCAAGGTGCCCGTCCTCACCCTCGCCCAGCTTGCAGAACAGCTGCTGCGACGGGAATGTGTAGAGCATCACCAGCTCGGCATTGTACTTGTCGCGCAGCTCGCGGCGGATGATCGGCTCGTAGGACTTCAGTGCCTTGCGATAGGTCGCAAAGTCCTGGAACACGCCT
>JBGCFK010000196.1:0-10901 GCA_045106875.1 Paracoccaceae bacterium
CACCGAACCGGCTGATGCCTTTGTGGACTTGCGGGGACAGATGCAGGTCGGCCCAGCCAGGGGTCTCGCCAAAGCAGAAGGGCGTTGAGGTCTCCCGATCGGCAAGGATCTGTTCGAGCACCTTGAACCCTGTGTGAAACCAGTGCAGCTGCCAGCGGGTCACGGCGTCCTTGTCGAGGCTGAGATCGTTCGTCAGGAACCGCCTGACCCGGATCACGTCGATCGCGTGCATCTCGGAGACGAGAAATTGCGCGAAGCCCCGTGCCCGTGCCCTGAGAACCGGGTCGGCGGGCAGAAGCAGCCTTTCGGGATAGCTCTCCTCCAACCACTCGAGGATCGCGGTCGCCTGCGCGATCGGGGTGCCGTCGATCATCAGGGTTGGCATGAGAGCCTGCGGGTTGATCTTGCGATAGGCCTCGATCCCGATATGGCGGACCGAGACATATTCATAGTCGATCCCCTTCAGGCCGAGCGCAATCCGCACGCGCTCCCCCGCCGAGTTTACGTAGTTGGAGTAGAGTATGAGTTTCATGGGCTGACTATGGCCGCTTTGCGCAGAGTTGGCCAGCGTGGTGCTATTGGGCCGGATCAGACGGCTGACAGATCATCATGCGAGAGAACTGGCTGTTCTAGAGGCGACTGGCAGAGATCTATCAGCCGGGACCAAGGCCCGATGGGGTGATCGAGGATAGCGGGAGTCTGCGGTTGGCTGGGAATGGCTTCCCGGTAGAACACATAGACTTCTTCGGCAGGGGCCATGGAGAGCTCCAGAGCAAACCAGCATGTCGTCTCGCAAGCTGATTTGTCGCTCCCAGAGCCGAAGAGCCATGAGATGCCACCAAAGACAAGACGTCCCGTTTTATGCGGATCGTTGGGACCGTAATTGTAGTCCTGGACCTCCCAGCACGTCCAGATCCTGAAGCGCGTCGCTCTGGCACCATCGAACTGATCATAGAACTGGCGCACGGCGAAGTGTTCAGGGAACTGAGACCAGAACACTTTGTCAAAGGTGCCCGTGGCGGGCTCCTTGTTCCAAACTCGGTCGAAATTGCTCACTCTGCCGCCACCAGGCTTTCCGGTTCGCCCTCCGGCAGGATGGTCTCGCCGGGGCGGACGATGGTGAACTGGACCGGCGCGCGGGCAGTGGTGAGCTTCTCCCCATCCGACTGCGTCGTGGTGAAATAGCTGTCCTTGAGGTCGCCCTGATCGGGGAAGTCCTCGCGGAAGTGCGCGCCGCGGGAGTTCTCGCGCGCCAGCGCGGCCTCGGTGATCGCCTGTGACACCTCGACCAGTGAGGCCATGTTCAGCCAGTCGTGCCATGTCAGGTTGAACGCGAGATTGCTCCCGTCCACGCCAATGTCGGTCAGGTCCTTGCCGATGGTCTCGAGCCTTCCCAGCCCCGAGCGTAGCCCGTCCGCCGTGCGCATCACGCCGACATCCTCCCACATCGCATCCTGCAGCGTGCGGCGCAGCGGCATCACCGGCGCGGGCTTCACCGAGAGGGGCGCCATGGCCCGGGCAATCTCGGCGTCCAGTACTTCCGGGTCAGGGTCGCGCAGCGAAAGTCGCGGAAGGTCGTGGCCCATGATCTCGCCTGCGACCCCTCCGAACACTGTCGAATTGGCCACCCCGTTGCCACCCAGCCGGTTCGAGCCATGCGCGCCGCCTGCGTCCTCGCCTGCCACATAGAACCCCTCCATCGCGGTGCGAGTGTCCGCGTCCACGACCACGCCGCCCATCATGTAGTGGGCCGTGGGCACGACCTCGACCTGCCCGCCTGCCAGATCAAACCCGCAATCGGCGCAGCGCTTGACCATCCCCTTGAACTTTTGCGCCACGTGGTCGGGCCCCAGATGGCCCATCGAGATGAACATGCCGACCTGATCGGGGTCGTTGGATTTGCGCATCTCGGCATAGATGCCGCGGGAGACGACGTCGCGGGTGGCGCGCTCGCCCTTGACATCATAGTCGAACATGAAGCGTTGGCCCGCGGCGTTCAGCAGGTGCCCGCCTGCGCCGCGCAGCCCCTCCTCCAACACCGTCCCGGTCATCTTGGAATGCGGCCCCGCCAGCAACCCGGTCGGATGAAACTGCACCATCTCCATATCTCGGAGCGGCACCCCCGCGCGCATGGCCATGGCCAGCCCGTCCATCGTCTTGTCGCCCGCGGGCGTGTCGTAGCGGTACATGGTCGGACCGCCGCCTGTCGCCATCAGCACGGCCTTGGCGCGGACCAGCCGGAAGCCGCCCGTGCGCATGTCGATCATCAGAACGCCTGCCAGCGCTGACCCATCCTTGGTGGGGATCAGCCCGATTGCACGGTGTTCCTGCAGCTTTTCGATGGGGCGCGAGAGAACCTGCTCCATCAACCGGTTGATGATCTCGATGCCTGTCAGATCGCCTTTGTGCACGGTGCGGTCTGCGGTCTGACCTGCGAAGGCCTTGTGGTGCAGCGAGCCATCGGCGTTCCGGTCGAAGAAGCAGCCGATCTCGTTTTCCAGCTCGTGGATTCGCTCGACGGCCAGCTCGCACAGTCGCCATGCCATGTCCTGATCCGGCAGCCATTTGCCGCCGATGATCGTGTCCATGAAATGCCGTTTGACGGTATCGCCCGGCCCGGTCGAGACATTGTAGCCGCCCTGCACCATCCGCGTGCAGCCGGATTTTCCGATCAACCCCTTGACTGCGATTGTGATACGGGCACCCGGCGCAGCCTGTTGAGCATGCAGTGCGCCAAAGAGGCCCGCACCGCCGGTGCCAAGGATCAGGATGTCGGTGTCATGTCGTTCAATGTGCATCAGATGGCCTGTAGGAAAAACGTGCCTGATATGAGTGCCGAAAGTGCGATTGCGCCTGCGGCGAGAGTTTTGTGGTGAGGTGTCCAGGGCAGGAATTCCAGCGCCAGCAACCTCAGCCCGCCAAAGAGATGGGCGGCCAGCAGGAACACCAGTCCAAACTCGGCAAACTTGAAGGCGGTGAGGTCAGTCCAGGCTAATGCGTCGTTCATTGCTGCGGTGTCCAGCGCCAGCGACAGCACGTAGAAATGTGCGGGCAGGAAAAGGGCCAGCAGCAGCCCCGAGATTCGGTGCAGCATGTAAATGTACCAAAGCGGATGGGCGCGGTTCCTGTAGGTCATCGTAGCACTGCCTCCAGGCTGCCCCAGCCGTCTTCATCTTGCCGAAAGCACCTCGGAGCGCGATGCAGAGCCTCGCATCGGCCCGAAGGGCCAGTCAAAATCGCGCCGAACATCATGACCCACCCGGCCCGATTGTGACAGCGGCGACAGCATAGAGCCCCATCGCGAGCAGCCCCCAGAAGCTCGCCCAAGCGAACCCGATCAGCACGATGCCGCGCATGCCCAGCCATTCCTCGGCAATATTGCGCAGCCCGATGGCGGCGTGGATGGCGACTGCGACCACGAAGGTGCCATAGAACAGCGCCCAGATGGTCGAGCCTTGCGTGCGCCCGAGGATCTCCTCTGCCGTCAGACCGCCTTGGATCGCGTAGATCATTACGGCGATGTGGCCGATTACCAGCGGCACCATGACCATGGCCGAGATTCGTTGCGCGAGGTACAGGCGGAATTCCATCATTTGCCTCCGAACGCACGGCGCACGGTCGCGCGTTTCAATCCGGCGATGGCGGCCATGGGGTTCAGCTCGTTCGGGCAGTGATGCGCGCAATTGCCCATCGAATGGCAGCTATGGCAGCCGCCCCGTCCCGACACCGCGTCGAGAATCTGGTCCCGTGCGCCGTCCTTGGCGTCGTTCAACAATGTCCATGCCCGGTTCAGTGCCGCAGGTCCCAGAAAATCCAGGTTCCCGGCAACCGTGTCACAGGCCGCATAGCAGACCGAGCAGTTGATGCACTCGATACCCGCATTTGCCTCGGTCCGCTCCGAGCTGTCCGGCAGGATCGGCTGCATGGGATCACTACGCGTTTGCGTTGCGTGGAAGACGCCCTCTGCCGCGACCCATTTGTCGAAGAACGGATCCATGTCGGTGGCGAGGTCCTTGATCACCGGCAGGTTCCGCAATGGTCCGATGTGCATGGCATCACCGTCCAGCACCTTCTGCACATGCGTGCGGCAGGTCCAGCGCGGAACGCCGTTGACCATCATGGCGCAGGAGCCGCACATGCCCACACGGCAGGCGAAGCGGTATGAAAGCGTCGGATCGGCCTCGGCCTGAATCCATGCAACCACGTCCAGCACGGTCTGGCTTTCATAGCGAGGTACTTTGAAGACCTGATCCTGCCCACCTGATGCGTCTCCGCGCCAGACAGTGACCTGCATCGAAGGGCCATCGCCGTCATGACTGTCCTGGTCGATATCCGAACTCATACATACACCCGCGCTTTTCCTGGATGTAGTGATAGCAGGCTGGGCCCGCTGGTCCATAGTATGCGACGCTACGGCCTGATACGGGAGATCACTGCATCGACCGAGGTGACCTCGGCCACATTGGACATGCCGTACTCGATCGAGGCCCGGTGCCAGTCCGCGTTCATGGTCGAGTATGCGTCTTCGGGCAGGATCACCCGGTAGCCCTTGTCCGCCGCGGTACGCGCAGTGTGTTCCACAGACATGTTGGTCCAGGCGCCGGTGTTGATGATCGTGTCTATCCCCTGCCTGCGCAGGATCGCGTCCAGAGATGAGGTCTCCCACGCGCTCATGAATTGTTTCTCAACAACCAGATCGCGCTGGGCAGGCTCCAACCCCTTGGCAGGTTGCAGGCCCCAGGTGCCACGGACACGGGCGTTGGCATCCGTGAGCCCCTCGAACAGCGGCGCGTTGCGGGAAATTGTCGGGTGGCCGGGCTCGACCACAAACCAGACACGGATCACCTGCACGCCCGCAGCGCGGCAGGCGGCAGCGAGACGGGCGGAGTTCGCCACCACATTCTGCTGACGGGCATGGTCTGGAGATCCGGTCTCGGCAAAGGCCCCACCGTCGATCATGACATCGTTCTGCATGTCCTGAATGATCAGCGCTGTCCGTGCGGGTACGATCGAAATGTCAGTCGGTGTTGCCAGCGCAGTTGGTGCGGCGCTTGCCGATGTGCCTTGCGATCCCATGAACGGTTCATGCCGTCCCTTGGCTTTCGTCCTTACGCGATAGAGCGAGGTGCAGGCGCAGAGGTAAAGCTCAGACCAGTCCCGGCCGCCCCAGTGCAGGTTGGCAACCATTTCGGGGACACGTATCTCGCCGAGCAGCAGGCCATGGAAGTCGTAGACCCAGACGCCGCCCGTCGCGGTCACGTAGACATTGCCATTGGTGTCGGCTTTCATGCCGTCAGGCAGCCCTGATCGCCCGGCCTCGCGGATGCCCGAAGCAAACACGCGACCGTTTACCAGACGCCCATCATCCGCCACATCGAACATGCGGATGTTGGCCTGTTCTGTATCGTTGACCCACATCCAGCGCTCGCACGGGCTCAGCATCAGCCCGTTTGGCTGACTGAACATGTAGCGGTCCTAGACCAGTTGCGGCTCGTCGCCCGGTTTGTGACCTGGGGGCAGGCGGTAGACGCCCTGAAAGCCCTGCTCCAGATCGCGTAAGACACCGAAATGCTCCATGCGCCCGAAGGTTGGGTCGGTGAAGTAGACTGCCCCGTCCGAGCGCGCGCAGATGTCGTTGGGCGAGTTCAGCTCGCGTCCCTCGAAATGGCTGGCCAGCACTTCGCGCATGCCGTCGGGGCGGAGCCGCGTGACCGAGGATGTCGCATGTTCACAGGCGAGCAGGTTCAGATCCGCGTCATAGGTCATGCCGTTGGCCATGTGGGATGGGCGCATGATCTCCTCGACCCCGCTTGCAGGAGACCAGCGTCTGCGTACATCGCCGGGCATGTCCGAGAAGATGAGGTTCTGGTCAACCGGATGCCAGAGCGGCCCTTCGGTGAAGATGAAGCCAGTGCCAAGTTGCTCGACCTGTGCGTTCGGGTCGATGATGTCGGTGAAGCGGCTGTCGACGAGCTTGTGCGGCATCGCTGCTGTCTCCTTTGTCAGATGTTCCAAGCGGTCAGCAGCGGGCCTTCTTGCCGTAAGACCGGGTCAGTGCGCGGCAGCGGTACACGGGCGATCCGCGCATGTGCGTCGGCCATGGTTCCCTCGCTAGCCTTGATGACCTCATAGTTTTCCTGTCCGGGCGGGTAGCCGCCGCAGATCGCAAAATCGGAGCTGGCGTCCATGCGGCAATGACCAACCCTTACTCGATTTCGCGCTCCTGTCCCAGTCGTGCCTCTTCGCTTTCGCGTTCAATATCCAGAGCTTCTTTCTCAGCCTGGAGGTTGCGGGAGCGAATCTTGATCATCGCGTCCTGCTCGATGTCGTTGCGCAGTTTGCGGCGACTCTCGATGGCCTCGATCACACTTGTCAGACCTTCGGCATCGAACCGGTTCGAGGGGTTGAAGTACTCGATATCTGTCTGATCAATGTCCGTGACGGCCACGGACTCCAGCTCCAGCCCGTTCGAATTCAAGCCCTCCTGCGCCATCTCGCGGACGCGGGCGACATAGGCGTTGCGATCCTCGTGCACGTCTTCCAGTGTCATTTGCGAGGCTACCGTACGCATTGCGGAGATGAACTTGCCCGATAGAAGCGAGTGGATGCGCTCCGGCTCCAGTGTCCGCCTTCCCAGAGTGGAGGCAGCGAGCGATACCGAGTCCCGCGTCTGATTGACCCTGATATAGAACTCGGCGTCCACGTCGATCCGCATCCGGTCGCGCGTGATCAGCGCCTCGTCACGTTCCCGCGTCACCGCCAGTTTCATCGAGTTCATGTTCACAGGTGTGATGTCGTGGACAATCGGCCAGACGAAAGCACCACCATTGATCACGACCTTCTCGCCGAGGAAGCCTGTGCGGACGAAAGCGACTTCCTTGGTCGATCGCCGGTAGAGCCAATGCATCACCCGATAGAGGATGAAAATGACAATGACGGCTGCGATGAGCCAGAGGATCAGTTGTCCGATGAGTTCGCCGGTCATGTCGGGTCTCCCTTTTCGTGATCCCGCGGTGCGGTCTCGTGGGGGCGCTGCCCCCACACCCCGGAGGTATTTCCGGCAAGATGAAGGAGCGTCATCATCCGCGCCCCATCGAGATCTGTTTGAATTTCTTGGTTTGTTCGGTGAGAGCGACCTCGGTCGGCAGACGCTCCATGGACGATGCGCCATAGAAGCCGTTGCAGTTTCTGGTGTTCTTCAGCACAAACTCGGCGTCCTCGGGCATGGCCACGGGACCGCCATGGACCAGAACAATCGCATCCGGGTTCACGGCCAACGCGGCCGCGGCCCACTTGTCCGTCAGTTCGGGCGCCTCTGCCAGCGTGGCGCCTGGTTCTGCCCCGATCGAGCCACCTGTCGTCAGCCCCAGATGCACCACGATAATGTCAGCGCCCGCCCTGGCCATCGCAGCGGCGCTTTCCTTGTCAAACACATAAGGTGTCGTCAGCATGTCTTTTCGGTTGGCCATGGCCACGAGGTCGATTTCGTATTGGTATCCCATGCCGGTTTCCTCGAGGTTCGCCCGAAAGGTTCCGTCTATGAGCCCTACCGTGTGGAAGTTCTGGATATCGGAGCAACCTGCTGTTTTCACCTCATCCAGAAATTTGGGCATCAGGCGGAACGGGTCGGAGGCACAGACCCCAGCCAGAACCGGAGTGTTCTTCACAACCGGCAGCACTTCGCCCGCCATCTCGATGACGACGCCGTTCGCATCGCCATACGGCATCAACCCTGCAAGCGAGCCGCGCCCGGCCATCCGGTAACGGCCTGAGTTGTAGATCACGATCAGGTCGATCCCGCCTGCTTCCTCGCACTTGGCGCTGAGCCCGGTGCCTGCGCCGCCGCCGACAGCTTGGCTCCATGAACCGAGTGCAGGATCCTCAACACGTGTTCCCGGTCCAGATGTGCGGTGCCGTTCGAGATCGCCCGGTCGCGCATGGCAAGCTCCGCAGCTCGCGGCAGATCGCTTCTGGAAATACCCAGCTCATTCAACGTCGTTGCGAGTGGAAGGCTCGCGACGAGGTTCGCCAACCCGTCGTGCAGCGGCTGATTGTCAGACAGGTTCAGTGCGCGTCGAACTGGTTCGGTTCGTCCGAATGTCTGTCCAAGGTAGGCGTGGGAGAGTTCCGGGATCAGGACGCCGCCCAGCACGCTCGGGTCGATGGCATGGTCGGCGACACTTGCCACCGCGTTGCAGATGGCGTGCACCGCACAAAGCCCCTTTTGCAGCGCGAGCGCGCTGTTCAGCCCGGCCGCCATCATCTCGCGCCGTGCTCCAAGGTCATCGGCAAAGACCACATGGTGCACACTCTGCGCGACACGAGACAGGGAATCCAAAGCCATCGCATCTGCGGGCGGATTATATCCGGGCGCCAGGTAAGCATTTACGGCCCGAGCAAGGATACCAGCCGCGGCAATGGCGCTTTCCTGCGGACTGGCACCAAGGGTCAGGGTTGGATCGCAGATCGTGACGGATGGGATAAGGTGCTGCGATGAAAAGAGAGCCTGCCCGCCAGCATCGAGTCTGACACGCGTATAATCCGTGATTGCAGAGGCAAACCCAAGGATACCCGGAATGGCATAAAGGTCTGGCATCTCGGCGGAGATACGTTGTGCACCGCCTTCCTCGGTCGAAAGAGCCGCGATGGGCTCGTCAAAGGCGATTGCGATCCGCGCGATTTTGGCTAGGTCCATCGCCCGGTTTGATCCGAAGGCAATCAGCAGATCACTGTCAAAGGTTTTGTAGGCCCGCGCAATCATACCGGCTGCGTTCTCTGTCGGGTGGTGCGGCACTGCAGAGAAAGTCTCGGCACGTGTGCGGATTGGAAAGCTTGAGAAGAACCGCTCGGCCACCGCAGCTGTCAGGTGCCCCTCTTCAGCGATGATCAAAGGACGGCGCTTGGCATGTAGCTCCATTTCAGAGCGCAACGCCTCTTCCAATACGCCATCGGCGAAGTGCACTCGTGTCACGCAGTTGATCAGGGTCATGCGGTTTGGCCCCGCAGCCTGCCTATTCGGCCGGCAAAAGAGGTCCGGGCACGCCTGCCCGGACCCAGGGAGATGCTTAGTAGGTCGCCTGGCAGGCCGGGTTGTCGCGGCTTGGCGCGCCCAGTTCGGCGAACATGGCTGCATCCATGCCCAGCGTTTGTGGCACTGCGGCATCCATCGAGATGAACTTGTTCACCAGGTTGCCATCAGCATTCTCGACCACTTCCGAGATGAATGTCGCCGCAATGGCCTGACGGTTGCCATCCAACTTGACCTTGCCCAGCGGGGTGTCGAGCTCGAGATTGGTCAGACATTGGCGGAAGGCCGCATGACCGTCCGACAGGTCGCCGTTCACTTCATTCAGGAAGTTGACCGCGTCACCGCCGCCCAGACCCAGATAGATCGCGTCAAAATCATCCGGCAGCGCCGCGATGATCGAGCCGAAATCTTTCGTGCCGAGCGGCACCCAGAAGCGTTCCGTGATCTCGCCGCCCGCCTGACAGAAGTCCAGCGCGAAGCCGAAGACCTGAGTATAGATGAACGAGTAATCCTCGCCGATCGTGGCAACTGATTTGTATCCTTTCACGTCGTGGACGTACTTGCCCAGACCCCAGGACCACTGTGCACCATCCGAGTTGAACCGAAAGAAGTTCTCGGACGGGTTCACGAAGGTAGTGCCCTGCGCACCGGACGAGCCGTTGATGAAAGTCGCTTGCGGCTGGGTCTTGGAATAGTCGCGGATCGCAATGCCTTCCGATCCGGACAGAGGGCCGACGATAACGTCCAGGCCATCCTGCTCGACCAGCTTTCGCGCCGCGCGTACCGCACTGTCGGGGGAGGCGTCGGTCGACTGGATGACCAATTCGATTTCTTTGCCTGCAGCCTTGCCGCCGAACGCTTCCAGAGCCGTCTTGACCCCGCGAATGCCATCTTCTCCCAGCACGGTGTAGGTGCCTTCGAGCGTCGCCATCACGCCGATCCGAATTTTATCGTCAGCTTGGACCAACGATGTGCTGGCCAGCATTGCTGCCGCTGATACGGCGCCAAGAAGTCTCTTGTTCGTTCATACCTCCCCTAAGAGTGTGTCGAACGTTGCCGCCGTGAGAACCTGCGGCTTCTTATGAACTCTATCTTGAGCACAGGAGGCGGTGGACAAGATTTCGGGCGATCTAACGCATATACCGTCCAGTCTCTTTTTTGGCTGATGCAAGTGCGACAAACGTTGCTTGGGTCAAACGGGCAGCGGCGCGTTGGTGCTTTTGCTGTTCAGCTCCACTGCGCTGAAACTCATCAGGCACTTTGTGACTGGCCACGAAGCAGATGGGTTTCGACTGCCCTTCGATCACAATACCCCGCCCTCCGTCATGGGGCATTGCTCGCCTGAAAGTTGGATTGGCGGGGCAGCAGAAGAAATCGAAGGCATGACTTCAAATCCATGCCGTCTGATTTTGACTGTAAGTCCATGTGAGGAGGCCTAAAACACGTGCGTTGACCCATCGAAACCGTTCAACCATGATGGCCCATGGGGGAGCGGTGTTTCGCTGTGAGACGGTCTGACTAGCAATGCCCAGCGATCCGCACCCCAAGATACGCGATTCAGGGAGTAGTTCGCATGAAATTCAACGCACTAGCACTGGCCGCAGGCGCGACACTGGCACTCGGTATGTCACTGCCGGCGCAGGCGCAGCAGCAGTTCATCTCGATCGGCACGGGAGGCGTGACCGGGGTCTACTATCCCACGGGCGGCGCAATCTGTCGTCTGGTCAACAAGGACCGCAAGGAGCACGGCATCCGTTGCTCGGCGGAGTCCACAGGGGGTTCGATCTACAACATCAACACCATCAAGGCAGGCGAGCTTGAGTTCGGCGTCGCCCAGTCTGACTGGCAGTACCATGCCTACAACGGCACCTCG
>JBGCFK010000197.1:0-3926 GCA_045106875.1 Paracoccaceae bacterium
ATTTTTGGCGAGAAGGTCCATCAAATCACCGCTTTCTCAATAATCGGCCTGTTTGCTGGGATGCGTTCATAGTTGAATGGCGTCATGTCGAGTGCGCGGTATTCTCCGTAGGTCAGCCATTCGGCGGTGCCGCGGCCCATCGCTGGGGATTGTTGCAGCCCATGGCCGGAAAATCCGTTAAGGAAGATAAAGTTCGACACCTCGGTGTGCGGCCCCATAATCGCATTGTGATCAAAGGTGTTCATCGCGTAGTGGCCACCCCATTCGCTTTGCACCTTGATCGCTTCGAACCGTGGGATTCGGGTCGCGAGAATCGGCCAGACGTGGCTTTCCCAAATGGAATGATCCATAGCGGAGTCGTCGTAATCGACGGAGGGGTCGACATCGGAATGCCCGCCGCACTGGTAGGTCCCGCCTCCGTTTTCGCGCACGTGTACGCCAGATGGGTCGATGGTGAGCGGTAAGTCTCGGTCCAGAGGCTGTTCGGCCTTGAATATCCAAGAAAAGCGTTTGCGCGGTTCCACCGGGACTTCAATTCCCGCCATTTGTGCTGTTCTGGCCGCGCGCGGACCGGAGGCATTGACGACCTGACCGCAAGCGATCTCGTCACCTGAGGCAAGCGTCACACTATCCACTCTGGTTCCGGCAGCGTTGCGGGTGATGGCCACCACCTCGTTTTGGACCCATTCGACCCCACGCTCACGACTTTGACGGCGCCACCAGTCATTGACCGCCGCGCCGTCCCAATAACCCTCGTCCACCAGATTTATTGATCCAAGCACGATATCCTCGACGTTGTAGAAGGGATAAGCGACCTTGATCTGTTCTGGCGTCATCAGTCGGGTCGCAGCGCCTGCCGCCAGTTGCACCTGCTGGCTTTCGCGCAGCACGTCGGCATACCCTTCGTTGTCTGCGAGATACATGTAGCCGAATGACCGAATACTGAGTTCAGGGACACGTTCGTCTCCGCCCATATAGCTGCGGATGTTCTTCACGAAATCGGCGGCGAACTGGCTGATCCGAACGTTCAGCTCCGTCGAAAACTGCTGCCGCATGCAGGAGTTCGTATGGGTCGTTGAGCAGTTTTCGTATGTCATGTCTCTTTCAACGACGAGGACCGAGCCGGTGAAATCCGGGTTGTCCGAAAGGAACCATGCGGTGGAGGCACCCATGATAGCGCCGCCGACAATAACCACGTCATAGCTTTGCTCTGTTGGGCTTTGATTGCTCATATCTCATCTCCCCTCGCGACGGCCGATTGAACGGCTGCGATGTCGTCGGCGGAGAGGCCGTAGTCTTGCGCGGCTGTGTCGGCAGAGATGTAGCCTCGCGCAAGGTCGCGTTTGACAAGTTCTTTGGGGCGCTCAGCTGGGTCGCCATACCCGGCGCCACCGGGGAAGGCCATGACGACCTTGCGCCCGTGGGGCACGAACTGTTTGCCCTTCACTTGCATGTTTGATCCATCGTCCTGCGCAATGGTTGTCGGAGCGCCGTTTTGACCGCCGCGCCGTCCGCGCGCGGGGTGCTGGCTGCGGTCGAACATCGCCTGGATGTCAAACTCGTGCCCTTCTTGCGCACCAACCTCCATGTATTGGCCCAAACCGCCGCGTGTCTTGCCTGCTCCGCCGCTGTCGGAGCGCAACTCCTTGCGCCAAATGATGACCGGACCTGCATGCTCGGTTGCTTCGATGGGCATTGTCATCACGCCTGAGGGAAACGCCGTCGCGTTCATGCCATCGTGGTCCGGGCGGGCCCCAGAGCCACCCGAATTGAATGTCAGAACTTCGGAACGACGTGCATCAGCTGGTGCAGGCGCATCGCTGCGCGGGCGCAGGCTGACCTGGAAGTTACAAAGGCATCCTGCACCTTCGGCGGGAACCAGCCCCGGCAGTATCTTGTCAAAAGCGTCATAGACGGCATCCGGCACGAAATGCCCGACGATGTGGCGCAACGCCACAGGCGCGGGGTGCAAGGCATTCACAATGGAGTTTTCCGGCGCTGTGATCTCAAACGGGGCCAGCGACGCGGCGTTATTTGGGATGTCTGGCGCGATGGCGACTTTTAGCGCGTAACAGGCATAGGCCTTGGTATAGACCAGCGGGCAATTGATCCCTTTCTTGTCGAGGCCCGAGGTGCCCGTGAAATCAGTGACGATGCGATCCGCTTCAACAGAGACCTTGACCTTCAACGTGATCGGCACGTCAAATCCGTCCATTGTCATTTCGCCTGTCGCGGATGTCTGCGGCAGGGCGGCGATTGCCTCGATTGTGGCACTGCGCGAGTTGTCGAGGATGAACGCAGCGATGCCATCCAGATCATCGAGGCCAAACTCTGCCATCATGTCGACGAGACGCCGGTGGCCGATCTCGTTGCAGGTGGCCAGTGCGTAGATATCCCCAATCAACTGGTCCGGTTCCCGCACATTGCCGCGGATGATGCGCACCAGCGTTTCATCCACCTCACCGCCGTCAGCGAACTTCATGATCGGGATATAGAGCCCTTCTTCGTAGACGCTTTGTGCATCCGCGCCAAAGCCTCGCCCACCGATGTCAACGATATGCGCAGTGCAGGCAAAAAAGCCGACCAGGACACCTTTATGGAAAGACGGTGTGACCATGGTAATGTCATGCAGGTGTCCCGTGCCTTCCCAGGGATCGTTGGTGATGTAAACATCGCCGTCGAACATGTTTTGCCGCCCGATGCGCCGGCTGAAATGCGCCACGGCATCGGCCATGGCGTTCACATGGCCGGGCGTGCCGGTCACGGCCTGTGCCAGCATGTTCCCATGCGTGTCATAGACCCCGGCCGAAAGATCGCCCGCTTCGCGGACGGAAGTCGAAAACGCGGTGCGGACCAGCGCCTGCGCCTGTTCCTCGACGACCGAAATCAGGCGGTTCCACATGACCTGATAGGCCACTTTGGAATGATCATGCGTCATTGAACGGCTCCCTTTGTCACCAAGTCGATGCAGCCATCTGGCTGACAGATTGCGTCCCGACTGGCGGGAACGATGATGGTCGTCTCATCCTCTGTTATGGCTGCAGGTCCGTGGACACGTTGGCCTGTGTCCATCGCGTCACGCAGCACGACCTGCGCTTCGAGGTATTTGCCCGAGGCAGGGTCAAAGAGATGGCGAGTGCCGTCCCGGGCAGCCAGTGCCTCGCCTGAGGTGGTGGCAACGGGCTCCACGGTCTCCTGCGGTGTCGTGGCATTCACCGACCAGACCGTGATTTCAACGTCCATGCCCGCCACCGGGCGACCAAAGAGCTTGGTGTAATCCTCTTCAAACCGCGCCTGAAACGTGCCCGCGTCAGGATTCATCGCCTGGTGTTCGGTCAATTCGATGGGTATCTCCCAGCCTTGACCAGTGTAGCGCATGTAAACTTTGAACTCGGAAAGGATCTCGCTTTGCGTATCGCAGGTGCGCACGAACCTTGTGGCCTCTGCTTTCAGATCACTCAGCAGCGACTTGATCTTTTGGGGATCGAAGTCACTGAGCATCATATAGACAGACCGATTGGCTTCAAAGCTGAAGGGCGCACGCAAAAAGCCGATCGCGGACCCGACGCCTGCCCCTGGTGGCACCAGAAGGCGCTCGACGCCGAGTTTCTCGCAAAGCCGTCCGGCGTGCAGAGGCGCAGCCCCGCCAAAGGCAATCATGGTGTATTCGCTCAGATCTTCGCCGTTTTCTACCGCGTGGACACGCGCGGCATTGGCCATGTTCTCGTCCACCACCTCAGCCACGCCGAAGGCGGCCTCAAGAGCGTCCATGTCAAGCGTGTTGCCGACGTGATCTGTCAGCGCGGCTTTGGAATACTCTGGATGCAGCGTGATGGAACCCCCGGCAAAGTTGTCGGGGTCCAGCTTGCCCAAGACCAGATCGGCGTCGGTCACGCCGGGGCGTTCTCCGCCACGCCCATAACAGG
>JBGCFK010000198.1:0-30813 GCA_045106875.1 Paracoccaceae bacterium
TGGTATACACTGTCGCTCGGGCCATGACCCATGCGCCCAGGGTTAGCAATGCGCAGGCGATAGTGCCCGCGCCAAGAAGGATCACGACCGCGCCAGTTCCACGTGCCAGGTCAACCTCAACCCAACCGGCCCAGCCGCGCCATGCGGCCAGCAGGATAAAATATGCGGCCACCCAGCGCACCATCAGGGCGTCGCGGGCCAATGCCCACCAATCGGGAGAACCTTGCCAGAGGATCCGCTCGCCCTCCGGTGGGGTTTCAGGCAGGCCGCGAACCGGTTCGGGGCCTTGGAAATCGTCGTGGTCTTCCATCTCAGTCACACCCGTTCTGTATTCTTAGTTGCGTTGGCGCTGTGTCGTTCGCCCCGCCCCGCACCCGGGGAGAGGCGATATCATATCAGATTTGTGGTTCGAGCCGTGCCCTTGGATCGGCATAGAGTTTGCCGCCACAGTAGTAGGCGCAGATCTTTTCTTCTTCGAGCAAGGTCACTTCAGTCGTTGATTTCGTGGTCGGCACACCTTTGAACTGATGTGAGTAGAGGGAGTGTACGTTGACCGTTTTCGTCCAGTAGAAATTAGCCAGCTGAATTGGGATCAGGCGTTTGCCACCGTCCTCCAACACGTATTCCAGATAGCGCACCAACTGCTCGGGTACGTCGACCCACAATTCGGTCACTGTGCCAACAATTTCTCCATCGCCGGCCTTGATGGGCATGCCGCGCGGGTCCTTGCCCGCCGAGATTGCGAAGTCCTCGACTGAGGACATCGGACGGATCTTGTTGTGGCCATGCCCATCCAGTTCCGGCACATCCCGGCGCATTGCCCAAGCGGCAGGTCCAACACCATCCGCCAGCGGATCTCCTGTTGGTACGAAGGGCGACCCTGTCGACGGCGTCGTCTGAACCAGCGCAATCGGGCGATCATCCACTGCATCGTTGTTGGGCACCGTCAAGGTGCCCTGACCATTCGGAAGCCGGAAGGTCTTGGGCGATGGCAGTGGAAATGGCCCCTGATTCTGCGCAAGTGTCCCATCTTCATTCTGAAGTGGATAACCTTCGCGCATGTTCTCGCGTTGCAGGTAGATCACCAGTCCCGCGAAGAAGAGCCAGAACAGGTATAGCGAGACCTGCGCAAGATCCACGCGCCCTATGATCGTGGCATAGTCATCGAATTCCATGGTTGAGGCCTCCTCTAGATCCCATGTTGTCTTACGTAGGCAGGTCCGCGAGCCCGATCCGGGTGCTTTCCGCAGTGTTGTTCGTGCCGTGTGTTGTGCGTTCTGTTGAGCGCCGCGTGCTGACCAGAGGGCCAAGCGCGATCAGCGTCAGGAACAGAAGCCCAAGCTCTGCGTGGTAGACAAATGCGTATCCCGTTGCCGGGCCGTTCAGCGCGACGCCAAGCGCACCTGTTTCAGCAGCTGTGCCGACAATATCCTTGATTGCGCCGCCAATTGCGATGCCAAGCCCCGCTGCCGTTGCCTGTGCTGCGCCCCAGGCGCCCAGCGCCAGGCCGCGTCCCGCGCGCGCGCCCACAGGCATCGTCATCGCCGCCGTCAGGGTTGCTACCGCAAACAGACCGCCACCAAATCCGATCAGCGCCGCGCCCACGTAGAAGAGAACTGCCGAGCCCATCGGGGCCGACAGGATCACTGCCGCGAATGCAGCCAGTCCAGCCACCAACCCGCGCCCGGCCATGCCGTACGGGTTGATGCCTGCAGCCAGCCAGCGTGCAGCCAGTGCAAAGCCCGCCAGCGCACCAGTGGCCCAGATTGCCGTCAACATGGTCGTCGCCGATACTGACAGACCGAGGATCTCGCCGCCGTAAGGTTCCAGCAATACATCCTGCATCTGGAACGCCATGGTGCCGAGGAATACCACCGCCAGAAGACGGCCAGCCTGACCACCCGAGGCCAGATCGGACCAGGCATCGCGGAACAGAGGTTTGGGCGCAGCGCGCTCCGCGGCCGATTGCGGTTTCACGCGCTCCTGGCGCCAAAGTGCGATCAGGTTCAACACCACGGTCACCACCGCAGTGCCCTGCACGACCTGTACCAGCCGCGTGCCCGAGAAGTCAGCCAGAAGTGCGCCAATCACGACCGCAGAAATTGCCATGCCAATCAGAAACATCACATAGAGGAGTGCGACGACGCGGGGGCGTGTCTCCTCGTCCGCCAGATCGGACGCAAGCGCCAGACCCGCGGTCTGCGTCATATGCAGACCAAGGCCCGTCATCAGGAACGCCAGCGCGGCGAGAAGTTCTCCGGCAAAGGGTACTTGGTGGACCGCATCGCCGGACAGAACCAGTAGCGCGAAAGGCATGATCGCAAGCCCGCCCATCTGCCAGAGCGAACCGAACCACATGTAAGGCGCCCGTCGCCATCCGATGGCAGAGCGATGGTGGTCGGATCGAAAGCCCAGCAAGGCTCGGAACGGCGCAATCAGCACCGGTAGCGCGACCATTGTCGCAACAACTGCCGCCGAAACGCCAAGCTCGACGATCATAACCCGGTTCAACGTGCCCAGCAGCATGACCGTGGCCATGCCGACCGAGATCTGGAAAAGCGACAGCCGTAGGATCTGCGCAAGCGGAAAGCCGTCGCTGCCTGCATCCGCGAAGGGCAGGTAACGCTGGCCAAGCCGCTTGAACGTGTCCCTTGGGATGATCACCGACGCAGTTCCATAGCTTGGGAGATGTAGAAGCCGCGGCTGACACGGTCGCCCCATGGCATGGTCCAGCCGCCAAGGCGTGCATCACGGGCCACGCGGCTGCGCAGGTCTTTATCGGCAATTGGCTGGATCGCGGGCGAACGGTCGCCACGCGGGAACAGCTTGCCGATATTGTGCATGGCAGCCAGCAACGTTGTACGAGGAGCCACCGTGTAGACAATGGATTGTCGCGTGCGCCCGGCCAGGATAGCCAGCGCGTCCACGATATCGCTTGGGGCGTAGTGGATCAGGCTGTCCATGGCGAAGACATGATCGAAGCGGCCCAGATCCTCACCCAGCATGTCACCAGTGCGATAGTCGATTTGATCGCGGTACTGATCGGGCGTGCGCGCACGGGCGACTTCCAGAAGGCTGGCCGAGATATCGACCGAGACGACCTCTGCCCCGCGCCGTGCCAGTTCTACCGAAGCCTGGCCAACACCGCAGCCTGCATCCAGGACGCGGCGACCTTCCAGATGCGCTGGCAGGCGGCAGAGCATGGTGGCTCGCATCTGATCCCGGCCTTCGCGTACGGTCTGACGGATCTTGGACACAGGTGCATCCGAGGTCAGCCTTGCCCAGGTATCGGACGCGGTCCGGTCGAAATAGGTCTCGAGCTGACCGCGCGTATCGGAATACGTGTCGGTCATCAATCGAACCCCAGCAATTCGAAGATATCGCGATCTTCCATCGGTGCGGGTGCCAGTGGCTCCGTGCCGTTCCAAAGCGTCTCGGCCAGACGGATGTATTCCTTCTGAACCTGCGAGATGCCCTCTTCGTCCGGCATCTCGAACACGGTACACTTCTTCAGGCGGCTGCGGCGGATCGCATCCAGATCCGGCATATGCCCGATGCGGCGGAAGCCGACCTCGCGGCAATACTTGTCCACCTCGTCCGTGTCCTTGGAGCGGTTTGCAATGCACCCCGCCAGCCGCACGGCGTAGTTCTTCGACTTGGCCTGCACTGCTGCGATGATGCGGTTCATGGCGTAAATGCTGTCGAAATCATTGGCAGTGACGACTACCGCGCGGTCGGCGTGCTGCAAGGGGGCCGCGAAGCCTCCGCAAACCACATCGCCGAGGACGTCGAAGATTACCACATCGGTATCGTCCAGCAGGTGATGTGCTTTCAGCAGCTTCACCGTCTGGCCGACCACATAGCCACCGCAACCGGTGCCCGCAGGCGGACCGCCAGCCTCGACGCACATGACACCATTATAGCCTTCGTAGACGAAATCCTCGGGGCGCAGTTCTTCCGCATGGAAGTCAACCGCCTTGAGCGTATCGATGACTGTGGGCACCAGTGATTTGGTCAGCGTGAACGTGCTGTCATGCTTCGGGTCACACCCGATCTGCAACACGCGCTTGCCCAGCTTCGAGAACGCAGCCGACAGGTTTGACGAGGTCGTCGATTTGCCGATCCCGCCCTTCCCGTAAACCGAGAACACCTTGGCGGTGTCGATGGTTGCGGTCGGGTCAAGGTGCACCTGCACCGAGCCTTCTCCGTCACCACCCTTCAGGTTCGGCACGCCAGCGGCGCGTCGCATCAGGTCCTTGTTATCAAGCGGACTCATTGGCTTCTCCTCATTCGGCAGCGACCGAGGCGACACCCTCCAGCCGGTCCTCAAGTTCATCTCCAGCCGCGCGAAGCGCAGCCAGTGTATCTTCGTCGGGATCCCAGTAAGCGCGTTCCTGCGCTTCGATCAGGCGGTTGGCCATCCGGGCCGATGCCTGCGGGTTCAGATCTGCGAGGCGTTGACGCATTTCCGGATCCAGCAGGAAAGTCTCTGTCAGGCGCTGGTAGACCCATGGATCGACCTGACCCGTGGTGGCAGACCAGCCGACCGAATTGGTCACATGCGCTTCGATCTGGCGGACGCCTTCATGGCCGTGAGACAGCATGCCTTCGTACCATTTGGGGTTCAGCGCACGGGTCCGGGTCTCCAGAGCGACTTGCTCGTTCAGCGTCCGGATCTTGCCATCACCGCGTGTCTGGTCCGAGATGTAGACGGGTGCATCTTCGCCGCCGCGGGCTCGGCGCACGGCGCGAGAGATCCCGCCCAGCGTATCGAAGTAGTGGTCGATGGTGGTCACGCCCAGCTCCACCGACTCGAGGTTCTGATACGCGAGATCCACATTCGCGAGTGCTGCCTGCATCAACTCGGGCTGTGCGGCAGGCTCGCCATTGCGGCCATAAGCAAAGCATTTGCGCTTCTGGAATACATCGGCCAGTTCGTCCTCGTCATCCCATGCGCCCGCGTCGACCATATGATTCACGTTCGATCCATAAGCCCCGTCGGCGTTTGAAAAGACCCGCAGAGCGGCAGTTTCAAAGTCAACGTCGTTCGCCTCGGCATGCTCCAGCGCGTGCGCGCGAACATGGTTCTGTTCGGCAGGCTCGTCCGCAGTTGCGGCCAGCCATGCAGCCTCGGCCAGCATCCGGGTTTGCAACGGCAACAGATCGCGGAAGATCCCCGAAAGCGTCATGACGACGTCAATCCGGGGGCGCCCGAGTTCTTCCAGCGGCAGCAGTTCCGCACCGCAAAGACGTCCATAACTGTCGAACCGCGGCCGTGCGCCCATCAACGCCATTGCCTGAGCAATTGGCCCGCCTTCGGTTTTCAGGTTGTCCGCGCCCCAAAGCACCAGAGCAATCGATCGTGGCAGGGAGTTCCCCTCGGCCAGATGCCGTTGCAGCAGCTTCTCAGCCTGTTTTGCACCGTCCTGCATGGCGAACATCGAGGGCATACGAAACGGATCGAATGCATGCAGATTGCGTCCTGTGGGCAGTGCTTGCGGCGCGCGCACCAGATCGGCACCGGGCACGGGACGGGTAAACCCGCCATCAAGCGCATGCAGGATCGCAGGTGTCTCATTGTCACGGGTCAGTGCATGGGCCGCGTCCGTCAGATCATGTTCCGGCAGCGCCTCGGCCATGCAGGCAAGCAGATCGGCGCGGGCCTCAGGCGTCACCGGACGACCAACGACGTGCAGTCCGTGCGGGATCAGTGACTGCTCGTACTCGATCAGGTCACGCCAGAGGGCATTGATGTCCTCCGCGGGCAAATCCAGCTCGCTGGCCTGAGCGCGGATCATATCCTCAAGATCCGCCCGGTCAGGTGCATCTTCAGCGCCCTGCCGCCAGCGATCCAGCGAGGATTTCAGTTCCACCAGTCCCTTGTAGAGCCCAGCCTTGGCGACAGGCGGTGTCAGATGCGTGATCGTAACCGCAGCACCGCGGCGTTTGGCCAGTGCACCCTCGGACGGGTTGTTCATGGCATAAAGGTAGACATTTGGCAGATCGCCGATCAGGCGGTCGGGCCAGCATTTGGCACTCATTCCGCATTGCTTGCCGGGCATGAACTCGAACGCACCGTGCATGCCGAAATGCAGAGCAACATGTGCGCCAAAGTCCTCGCGCAGGTAGCGGTAGAACGCGCTGAAGGCATGTGTCGGCGCAAAGCCGTTCTCGAACAG
Organism: Paracoccaceae bacterium; assembly: GCA_045106875.1. Lineage (GTDB taxonomy): Bacteria > Pseudomonadota > Alphaproteobacteria > Rhodobacterales > Rhodobacteraceae > Thermohalobaculum. The sequence goes on from JBGCFK010000198.1 coordinate 6,180, forward strand.
CAACCGCATGGGATCGCCCTCGTAACCGAACGCAGGCTGTACACCGACAAAGACGTTGCCCAGATGTGCGCCCAGAACGAACAGATCGCGGCCATTGGTCTGATGCTTGCCGGGGCAGGGCCCCCAGGCGGCTTCTATCTCGGCCAGATGGGGCTCGCGCGCGACCATGTCGTCAGCAGTGAGCGTGGCGGCAACGTTGGCTTGCTGGCCATAGAGTTCGGAATTGCCGTGCAGGATGATGTCGCGCAGGTCATCCACAGTCTCGGGCACGTCGACTGTATAGCCCTTGCTGGCCATAGCCTTCAGGGTGTTGTGGAGCGATTCGAACACACCAAGATGCGCGGCAGTTCCAACGGCGCCAGCATTGGGCGGAAACCCGTAGAGCACCACGGCGACCTTGCGTTCGGCCAGCTTCGCACGGCGCAGATCAACCAGTTTGGCAACCCGTGCAGCCAGCACATCGGCACGCTCGGGCTCGACATTCATTGCCCGAGGATCACCGCCCTCGGCGGAGGATCGTCCGCCAAAGACCATGGGATTGGTTGCCCCGTCGATCTCGGGGATCGCGACCATCATTGTGGCTTCCACGGGAGAGAGGCCGCGATTTCCGGCGCGCCAGTCTTCCAGCGTCTGGAACTCCAGTGCGTGGGCGGCAACATAGGGCACGTCCAGCGTGGAAAGAGCCTCCTCGGCGGCAGCGGTATCGTTGTAGGCTGGTCCTCCAACCAGCGAGAACCCGGTCAGCGAGACCAGTGCATCGATCTTCGTCTCTGCGTTCTCACGGAAGAAGGCGTCGATGGCAGGGCGCGAATCAAGTCCGGCGGCAAAGGCGGGGATGACCCGCAGGCCCTTGGCCTCCAAAGCGGCGATCACTCCATCATAGTGCGCGGTATCACCAGCCAGCACATATGCCCGCATCAAGAGAAGACCCACGGTGCCGGTCGCGCCACCCCGTGGCAGATCTGACAACCGCTCGGTCACTTGGCGACCCGGAAGGTTCGGGTGATAGAGCCCGGTTTCAGGATACTCGAGCGGGGCAGGGGCCTTGAGCGTTCCCTTCAGACCCGCCCGATCACCGGTCGCGTAGCGGTCGACCAGGAAGCGGACCAGCGCGGCCACGTTGTCATCCGATCCTGCCATCCAGTACTGCATGGTCAGGAAATATGCGCGGACGTCCTGGGCCGAGCCGGGGATGTATTTCAGGATCTTCGGCAGGCGCTTCAGCATCTTCATCTGATGCGCACCCGAGGACTGCTTCTTCTTGCCCGAGCCACGCAGGCGTTTCAGCAGAGCAATCGCACCGCTTTCCTTGGCGCCCATGTTGAACTTGCCCATGCGGGTCAGTTTGATGACCTCGCCTGCCGCCATGCAGCCTACGATCACGTCGCAATGGGGGGCGCGGGCTTGCAGGTCTGGCAGCACGGCCTGGATGTGGTCGTCCAGAAACAGCATTGTCGCAATGATCACATCGGCTTTTGCGATGTCTGCCTTGCAGCGTTCCAGCGCCTTCGGGTTCGAGCCCCATTCCGCTGCCACGTGCAGGCCCAGTTCCAACCCTGGAATATCGCGGCGCAGATCCGCCTCGGCACGCGCAACGGGCGCAGCCAGATGGCTGTCCAACGTGACGATGACCACCCGCACGGGTGGCGCGTCAGCGGGCGAAGTGCGCTTTAGCATCATAGAGCGTCTCGATATCAATGACGGCCCGCCCGTGTTCGGCGGCAAATCTCTCGGTGTTGCGGCGGGCTTTGCCGCGTACAAAGAACGGGATCTTGCGGAGTTCCTGTTCGGCTTCGGGTGCCCAGTCGGGCACGCCGGGCATGTTGGCAGCGACTCTCGCGGGCTCGGGATCCTCGGTCTGCGGAGCAGGCTTGGCATGACCGCCCAGATGGGAAGGGCCTGCCTCGTCGTGGAATTCGAAATCCTCGCGGAACATGTGCAGGAGGTGTTCTTCCAGCCCCATGACCAGCGGGTGGATCAGCGTGTCAAAGAGGACGTTTGCGCCCTCCCACCCCATGACCGGCGAATATCGCGCTGGGAAATCCTGAACGTGCACTGGCGCAGAAATCACGGCACAGGGGATGCCAAGGCGCTTGCCGATATGGCGCTCCATCTGCGTGCCCAGGATCATCTCGGGCTGGGCCGCTTCGATCGCGGCTTCGACTTCCAGATAATCGTCGGTGATCAGAGGCTCCAGATCGTATTTCTGGGCGGCTTCACGCACATCCCGAGCGAACTCGCGGTTGTAGCAACCGAGGCCCACGACCTCGAAGCCCATTTCCTCGGCTGAAACACGCGCCATCGCAACGGCGTGGGTCGCATCACCAAAGATGAAAACGCGCTTGCCGGTCAGGTAGGTTGAATCAACCGAACGCGACCACCACGGCTGGCGCAGCCGGGTCTCGTCTGTCAGCAGGGTGCGCCCAAGAAGACGGCTGATTTCGGCGATGAAATCACGCGTGCCGAGCGTCCCGATTGGCGTGACAGTTGTGCGTGGCTGACCGTGGTTCTTCTCCAGCCAGCGCGCGGCAGAATCGGCTGTCTCCGGGTAAAGCACCACGTTGAAGTGCGCGGCGCCCAATCGTGCGATGTCCGCAGGCGTGGCACCTAGAGGTGCACAGACATTGACTGTGATCCCGAGGCCCTCGAGCAGCCGCATGATCTCGGTGACATTGTCCCGGTGGCGAAAGCCCAGGGCGGTGGGCCCGAGGATGTTGCAAGAAACTTCGGCAGTCCGATCGCAGGGCTGTGCCAGTTTACGCACTATCTGATAGAAGGTCTCGCCTGCCCCCCAGCTTTCCTTACGCTGATAGGAGGGCAGCTCCAACGGAATCACGGGAATGTTCAGGCCCATTGATTCGGCCATGCCGCCCGGGTCGTCCTGGATCAGCTCGGCTGTGCAGGAGGCGCCGACGATGATTGCCTCGGGCTCGAAACGCTCAACGGCTTCGGAACACGCGGTCTTGAAGATCGTCGCCGTGTCCTCTCCCAAATCGCGGGCCTGAAAGGTGGTGTAGGTGACGGGCGGGCGGTGATTGCGCCGCTCGATCATGGTGAAAAGCAGGTCCGCATAGGTGTCACCTTGAGGCGCGTGCAGCACGTAGTGCAGCCCCTCCATACCTGTTGCCACCCGCATTGCACCCACATGTGGCGGGCCTTCATATGTCCAGACAGCGAGCTTCATACGGCAAGCCTTTCGCGGCGGCGCAAGGGACGGGCGAACAATTCGGCCAGATCGGCGGCCTGTTCGAATCCGTGCACGGGGGTGAAGACCAGTTCGATGGCCCATTTTGTGCTGAGGCCCTCGGCCTCCAGCGGATTGGCAAGTCCAAGCCCGCAAACAGTTAGATCAGGCTCGGCGGCCCGACAGCGGTCGAGTTGTTTGTCAACGTCCTGACCCTCCGAGATCTGCGGTCCGGAGGGCAGCAGTTCCAGTTCGGGCGCCATGATCTCGCCATGCAGATAGGGCGTACCAACCTCGATCGGGCGCATGCCGCATTCGCGGGCCAGGAACCGGGCCAGCGGAATTTCCATCTGGCTGTCGGGGAAGAAGAAGACAGACTTGCCGTCCAATCGTTCGGCAACTTTGGCAACGGCCTGTTCGGCACGTGCGCGGGGCGCGGCGATAACTTCATCAACCTTTTCGGGCGGGATACCCATGGTTGCCGCGGCTGCGCGAAGCCACGCTGTGGTGCCCTCGACTCCGAACGGGAAGGGTGCGGCGATGCGCTGGGCTCCCCGGCGATCAAGCTCTAGCGCGGTTGCCCCGAGGAATGGCTGGGCAAGGATGTAGTGTGTGTTCGGTCCGATCGAGGGCGCGTCGTCGGCCCGGCGCGCCGGGAGGCAGCGCACGGGACCCAGGCCCATTTCTCCGAAAAGACGAAGAAACTGATCCTCGACCACGTCCGGGAGGGCGCCGACCAGCAGCAACTCGGGCGCAGCCGTTTCGGCAGCGGGCTCCAATACGGGCACCATGGCAGCAAGGCAGGCATCCTCGCCCTCGGTAAACGTCGTCTCGATGCCAGAGCCGGAATAATTCAGCACCCGCACATGTGGCGCATGAGTTTGCGTCAGACGTTCGGCCGCGCGAGAGAGGTCAAGCTTGATCACCTCGGATGGGCAGGACCCTACGAGGAACAACTGGCGGATGTCCGGGCGGCGCTCCAACAGACGCGCAACCTCGCGGTCGAGCTCTTCATTGGCGTCAGCGAGACCCGCGAGGTCTTTCTCTTCCATGATTGCTGTGCCAAAGCGGGGCTCGGCAAAGATCATGACACCCGCAGCGGACTGCAGAAGATGAGCGCAGGTGCGCGAGCCAACGACCAGAAAGAAAGCATCCTGCATCTTGCGGTGAAGCCAGATGATTCCCGTCAGACCGCAGAAGACCTCGCGCTGACCCCGTTCCTTCAGGACCGGGGCGGCAGAGCATCCGGGTGGCGTGAATGGCTTGTTCATGCGGGGAGACCTTCAGCGGCGTCGAGCCTTGCGGCCCGGAGTTTCAGCAGGAACTGGGCAGCGTTGATGACGTAAGCACCGTAGGCCGCGAGCGCGATCAACATCTGCGTCTCAGCCGTCCAGGTGCCGGAAAACAGCGCCCATAGGTAAAGCGCGTGCAGGGCGATAACGGCGAAAGAGAAGACGTCTTCCCAGAAGAAGGCAGGTGCCAGAAGATACTGGCCAAAAACAACTTTTTCCCAGATCGCGCCAGTCACCATGATTGCGAAGAGGAAGCCGGTCTTAACAACGACTGAGATCTCGGCGACCCAAAGCCCCTCGCCCGTCGTAAGATAGCGCAGCACCAGGACAAGAGAGATTGCAAAGACCAGAAACTGCACCGGCGCGAGCACGCCCTGAACCAGCGTCCATGGACTCTCGTCTCTGCGGCGACGCTGGTCCGGTGTGTAGAGCGGGACAGCACGGCGCGGTGTCGTCGATGACCTGACCATGATGCCCTCCCTGTTGATCTTCTATTTATGTCTCAGCGTATGTTCTGAGCGGGATAAGTGTCAACCTATGTTTACGTCTGAAAAATTCGACAGTCACCTATGTAGCAATGTGCGGCCTGAGGCCTCAAAGCTGCTACTCTTAGGTAGGCGCAGGATTATGCTGGCCTAATTTAGGGTCGTGCCCTATAAGATGTATCAAGAATGTGTGTCAGATTTAGTTGACGCATGACCTGGCGCTACGCCGGTTTGCCCTTTTGATGCGGCGAGAGCCGATCTTTCGGGGCTTTGCATGGGCCTGTGCGCAGTCGTTTCAGTGCTGGCCCCAGGGGAGAGGACGTGCGGGACTCCGATAGGACATTTCCCGAAGCAGAACACGCCGCGCTGGAGGCGCCGGCGCAGGATGCCTCCGCTTCCGGTGCTGACGATCCGTCAGGGCCGCGCAAAGAACGCGTTGGTATAGTTGCAGACGTGATTCAGCGCTTGGCAGGTCCGAAGGGCGCGCTTTTGCCTAGTAATTCGCCAAACAACTCGCTGAAGAATTCCCAATTTGATGCGGATATGACCGATATCGACGCTCTTTGCGATGCGCTGGTGTCGTCGAATGTCGACGCGATCGCAGCCCTGATTCGGCAGATAGAGGCGCGGGGCGTCTCGCCGGATGCTTGCTATCTGGACTATATTGGTGCCGCAGCACGGCGCATGGGCGAGCGCTGGGTTGATGATTGCGCAACCTTCATGGAGGTCACCCTTGCAGGTGGACGGCTGGTGAGCATGCTGCGCGAGCTGGCGTTTTCCTTCGGTGGGCCTGAGATTACGCCACTACCCGGCCACACGATTCTCATCAGTAATGTTCCTGGCGAGGCGCATCATCTCGGTGCTGCCATCGCCGCAGAGTACTTTCGGCGGGCGCGCTGGCGGGTTGTGTTGCTGGATGGTGCCGACAGGCAGGAGATCCGTGCGTGTCTGGCAGCCGAGAAGTTCGCTGTCGTCGGTGTTTCTGCTGGATCCCGCCGTATGGTGCCTACGCTGGCCGAAACTGTTCGTGATGTGCGGCGAATCTGTCCTGATGCGGTGGTTTGCGTTGGCGGGCATATTCTGGCACTCGAACCTGAGATCGTGCGAACAACAGGTGCGGATCATGCTGGCGCGGATCCCGCGATGCTCGCCGTTCTCTTGCGTAGACATATCCCTCTTCCAACCTTAGGACCGGAGTTCCACCATGTGGAAGTGTGACTGCAGAGTTCAGTCTGTTCGGGGAGTATTCAGGCGACATGCAGGGACCTGAGAGAATGAGTTCTGGCGCATCAGCTGCGACAGAGACGCTTGATGGGCTTGCGGGCATGGCTGCCGTGGGTTCGGACATCTCGATAGCGGTCTCTCCCAAGGGGCTGGTCGAACAGATCCAGTGGAATGTCGAGGGAGCGCCCGAGCCTGACAAGTCGTCGGTGATCGGCGCTGCGATCGAGGATCTGGTGACCGAGGAATGCCGGGGCAAGGTGCGCGAGATGATCTTGGATGCGCTTGACGCCAAGGCGCCGCGCTGGCGTGAGATCAATCTTCTTCTCGAACCGATTGGCGAGCTGCCCGTGCGCGCTCAGGGTATTGTGGCTGGCAATCAGGTCATTTTCGTCGCGCGCGAGTTGCGGGCGGTTTCGGCATTGCAACAACGACTGCTCGAAGCGCAGCGGGCGTTGGATGAGGATTATGGCCGTCTGCGCCAGCTCCAGACCAGATACCGCGTGCTGTTTCAGACCTCCAGCGAGCCGCTGCTGATCGCTGATGGCAAGACCCGGCGGATCCAGGAGGCAAATGCCGCAGCGGGCCGCTTGCTGGGCGTTGACGCGGGCGAGTTGGCCGGACAGTCGCTGGACAGTCTTTTCGCGGAACGTGATCGTGCGAACATCCGGGGCCTTGCCGACCGCGTGATCGCGTCGGGCACGGCTGAGGCTGTCACCGGCAGGGCCGATGACGCAGCCATCACTGTGGACTGCCAGCTCACTGTCTTTCGTGCGGTCGATCAGATCATGCTGCTGTGCCGTCTTACGCCTGGTGCGAATGACAGTTCGGACACGCCGCAGATCGAGCAACTCCTGCGCAGCATGGTCGACCGAATTCCCGATGCTGTTGTCCTCACTGGCGAAGGTGGTGAAGTGCTCTGGTGCAACGAGGCCTTTCTCGGGCTCGCCGAAGTTGCGTTGGCAAGCCAGGCGCGCGGCATGGATCTGGCCAGGTTTATCGACCGCCCCGGCGTTGATGTGGGCGTCATTATCGAAAACGTTCTGGAACATGGAAGGCTCCGGGCGTTTGCCTCGGTCCTGTCCGGGTCTTTTGGCTCCGAGACCAAGGTCGAAATCTCGGTTGCGGTGCTACCCGATGCCAATCCTCGGGTGGTCGGTTTCGTGATGCGTGACATTTCCCGCTATGACCAGATGCCGTCGCGCAACAACGGCGCATCGGTAGAAACGCAAGACCAGATGATGAGCCTTGTTGGCACCGTTCCGCTGAAAGAGCTTGTGCGTGCGTCCACCGAAGAAATCGAGAAGATCTGCATCGAGGCGGCGCTGCAAAAGACCGGCAACAATCGCGCTTCGGCAGCCGAAATGCTGGGCCTGAGCAGGCAGAGCCTCTACGTGAAATTGCGTCGATTTGGTCTGGTGGGGAGCTGAAGGCGCTCAGCTGCCCGGGTGTATGGTCGAGGCTTCTGCCGCGAGCGCGGTGATCATGCTGGCGAAACGCTCTGGCTCTTCCTCGTGCATCAGGTGTCCAAGACCTTCGTTCTTGTGCAGTGTGATCTGGGAATAGCGCGCCGCAAGCCGTGCGGCCTCATCTGGCGGAACCGCTTTGTCGCCGCTACCGACGATCAACTCGAGCGGAACGGCTAGCTTGGACAACCGGTCCAGCATCGGTTCCAGATCCCAATGCGCCATCATAGCCAATGCCCCCGACACATGCCTTGGAGTTGCCAGCATCCGCGCATAAAAACCGAGACCCTCGGGTGTGATCCTTGATCCTGTGCCCTCGATAAGCCGTCGTGCCTGACCGCTCCATCCTGCCATGTGCGAGAACGCCCAAGGAGCCAGTGGGTTCAATGCCAGCATCTTTGCCATGGGTGGGAAGAGAACACCTGCAAGACCGCGAAATGGTGCAAGCGCTGCGTTCAGCCCAATGATCGTATGCGGCGTGGTCTTGTCGGGTCGGGTCGGTTCCGACAGCACCATCTCCAGTGCAATGGCTGTCCCTGCCGAGTGCCCGACAATGATGTTGGGATGGGCGTCCATCGCCGCAAGCAGCGCAGTTATCTCATTGGCCATGCCAGGCAATGTGGACGTTGTCCCGGCAGGCGCACGCGAAAACCCATGTCCCGGCAAGTCTGGCGCAATCACGTCATGGGTCCTGGCCAGCATCGGCATCAGATCCCGCCAACTATGCGTAGCGGCCCCGGCGCCGTGCAGCAGCAACATCACGGGCGCCTTGCCCTCGTTCTGACCCATGCGTTGAACGTGCCAGTCTGTAAGGCCCGCGCGCAAGAACTGGCTTGCATCCCGGTTTGGCCAGCCCCGTCCCGTTGTCTCCCAGTCTGCGGGGGTCATGCAGGAGCCGTGCTGGACCGAACGGCGCGGGACAGCCCGCGCGCGTCCGCCCGTGGCAATGGCAAATATTGGGCATCCATGTGACGTGCCAGCGTCTTGGCATCTGCCTGAGGACGATTTGCCGTGTCGACAAGCACTGTCACGAAGCCATCACCTGCAAGCATTCGTGCAGCCGTTGCGGCATCCTCGGCCGCAGCAGGCCGTCCCGGACTGCCATCCAGAGCAATATTGCCCCGCCCGTCCGTCAGGAAGACCAGAAACGGTGTCGCGCCGCGTTGCCGGATTTGCCGGGCCAGAGTGTGCCCGGCCAGGATGGCACTGGCCAAGGGCGTCCCACCTCCGCCCGGTAACACTGCCAATCGCCGTTTCGCCTGCAGCAGTGATCGCGTTGGCGGCAGCAAAAGCTCTGCGCCTGCTCCGCGGAAGGCGATCAGCGCAACTTTTTCGCGGCGGCGATAGGCCTCGGACAGCATCAATTCGACGGCACCCTTGGCCTCAGCCAGCCGCGCTGCTGCAGCCGATCCAGAAGCGTCCACGACGAAGATCAAGACACTCTCGGCCGGGCGCACATAGCGCTTTGCACGGAAATCCTCGGGTTTGACGATCAGCCCCGTGCGATCAGGGTTCTCACGACCGCGCAGGGTCTGCCATGGTGCCGCCTCGCGCAGCGTGGCCAAAAGATCCAACCGCGTGCGTCCATCGCCGCCGCCGCGCATTGTACCAGCAGGCCTGCCATGCGTTGCAGCCTGTTTTGAGCCTGCGCCTTGAACCTGAGCAATAGTGCGACGCCGGGCCTGTTCGGCCAGAGCCAGATCCGGAAGCACCGATGCCACGGCCTCCAGCACCTTGTCCTCCAGCGGACGAGACTCGTCAGAGCCTTCCTGCGGGGTATCGTTCGGCTTGGCGTCCTCGGGTGGCGGTGGCGCGCTATCAGGTTCTTCGGCCTCGGTGGCTGGAAGCTGCGTTGCCCTGTGGCCCAGCACCAACATGGCAGCCTGGGTGATGTCGTCCTCGGTCACAACCTTCCGAGAAGCCAATCCTGCAAGAACGCGAGCTGTCCGCAGCGCCAGCACCGGGGCGCGGGCAGAGCCAATACCAAAACTGGCTGCGGTAAGTGCAAGGATTTCAGCAGTTTCATTGGGTGTGCGTATCTTCGCAAACTGCGCGCGCGCAGCGCTCAGGTCGGGTGGAAAAGTTTCGTCAGTGTCACCTAGCGCAAGGTCAGTCAGGTCCAGATGGAATGCCAGTCGGTCGACCAATGGCGCAGGCGCGACTTCGTCTGGCTCGGCACCCTCATCCAGCAGCACCAGCCCTATCTCGGCGGGTGCGTCGATGGCCTGACCTGCCCGTTCCGCAACCACTCGTCTGCGGTCAAGTACAGCCGCGAGCCGCGCAGCAAGCCCAGGGGACATACGCTCGGCCATGGGCGCGAGAACAATGCCCCCATGTGCCTCGGCCAAAAGTCCTGATTGCGCGACCGGTCGACCCGATTTGAGTGTTGCGGCAAGATCCATTCCGCCAAGCAATCTGTCATCCGCGATATCAGGGGGCAGGCGGCGGATACGGTCGGGTGTCAGCGCTTCGAGGTAGGCCAACCAGCGGTTGCGAACAGGCCCTGAACGCGCGCGCAGAACCAACCCGCCCAGGCCTGCCGGGTCAATGGCCAACGCGCGAGCGACCAGCAGGGCCGTGCCCCAGGATGGGGCGGGCGCGGTCACAGCGGCAGGGTCTCGTCGATAGCGCGGGCAATGCGCGCAGCCGAGCCTGTCTCGTCCAGCGGATCGCGGCGCAATCTGTGACGCAGCGATGGGATAGCGATGTTGCGCAACTGCGTACGTGTGACCGTGCGGGTCCCCTCTAGCGCAGCGTAAGCACGGGCGGCACGGATCAGCGTCAGTTCCCCGCGCAGGCCGTCGGACCCGACAGCGGCGCAAAGTCGGGCTGCATCCTCGACCACGTCATCGGATACGCGAACCCGTTGCAGCAGTTTGCGCGCGCGGATGATCTTGCGCTGCTCCATGCGTTCCTTGCCGGCCCATTTGCGGAGAAACGCCGACGCGCCTCGGTCGTATGCATCGCGTCGTTTCACGACCTCGACTCTGTCTGCGATTTCGGTGGGTGAGCCGACCTCGACTGACAGCCCGAACCGGTCAAGCAACTGCGGGCGTAGCTCGCCTTCCTCCGGGTTGCCCGAGCCGACCAGAACGAATCGCGCCGGGTGCCGAATGGAAAGCCCCTCACGTTCGACCACGTTCTCCCCCGACGCAGCCACGTCCAGCAGCAGATCGACCAGATGATCTTCCAGCAGGTTGACCTCGTCGATATAGAGGAACCCGCGATGCGCGCGGGCGAGCAGGCCGGGCTCGAACACTTTCTCGCCGGAGGCCAGCGCGCGCTCCAGATCCAACGCACCGACGACCCGGTCCTCCGTGGCACCCAGCGGCAGATCGACCACCGGGGTAGGGATGTCGACAGGGTCTTCCTCTGGCGTGTCCGCATCGCGTCCGGGAACAATGTCGCCAGGGCGGGAATTATAGGCGCAGCCGGGCCGTGCCTCGATTGGCGGCAACAAGGCAGCCAGCGCGCGCACAGCGGTGGACTTTCCTGTCCCCCTGTCGCCGAACACCAGCACGCCACCCACAGAGGGGTCGACGGCCGCGATCAGCAGCGCTTGTTTCATTTCGTCCTGACCGACGATGGCGGTAAACGGAAAAGGGAGGTTCATGCGGCCTGCAAATTTGATCGTAACTCGGAGAGTGGGCTTTCACCTTCCCATGATCCCATTTCGCCTGCAATGCGGAAGCGGGCGTAAAGTTCCTCAGCGAACCAATTGCCCTCGCGTACTGCTTTGATGGCTTGGTGGTGCGGGCCGCCCTGGCGGGCAAACCGGCTCATGGTATCTGCGTTGGGCCAGATTGAGAATGTGACCTGCTGAAAGCCTGGAACCTCGCCCAGTCCGATCTTGAAGGCGACATTCGGGTCGGCGCCGATGGCATCCGAAATGGCAGGCGCACGATTCCAGAACTTCAACGCCTTGGCCGGGCGAATGGTTGCCCGTGTCAGCGCTGCAAGCGGGCCTTCGGTCTCGCCAGTAGGGTGGAAGGGCGAATCACCCGACCATGCGCCGCGCACAGAGGCTGTTTCGAGCAGCACGGTCCAGTTCTCCGATGCGCGCCTACGCCATCGTCCGAATACAGGAGTGTCCGCCAATCGAGCACGCGCCGTGGCCATATCCGGCCATGTGCAGAGAATCGCATAGACGCCGGTGTTGGGCAGTGGTGTAAAGCCCTCGCCCGTGCCCGATCCGAACAGTTTCCAGAACCCTGCATCCGGAATTCGCGCCATCGAAATGCGTGCCAGTCCCATCTGTGTGAACGCCCAGATTCGCGCGCCCACTGAATGGAACCGGAAGAAGCTGAGGCTTACGATCTGCGTTTGTTCCGGCAAAAAACCCTGTCCCAGCTGGCCGTTGTTAACTTGTTCTACCTTGGCACGTCTGGACAGGCAACAATTGTAAATCAAACTAGACACTGCTAGTGTCGATTTATGATGACACGCGTGGATCCAGCGGAGACCTTCCGCGCTGCCCTGAACCGCCCGACAGCAGTGGTTATAGGTGCAGGAATAGGTGGGTTGGCAGCTGCCATGCGGCTTTCTGCCAAGGGCTATTCTGTCCGAGTTCTGGACCGGCTCGACAGCCCAGGTGGGCGCGGCACGGCGGTGCACGTGGACGGGCACAGATTCGATCTTGGCCCGACTATCGTTACTGCCCCGCAGGTATTCCGGGAATTGTGGGCCGCCTGCGGGCGCGATTTTGATCAGGACGTGGACCTGCGCCCTCTGGACCCGTATTACGAGATCCGCTGGCCCGATGGCTCGAAACTTGCCGCGCGCAAGGACCCCGAGGAGATGCGCCAGGAAGTGGCGCGGCTGGCGCCTGATGATCTGGCAGGCTTCGATCGCTTCGTGAAGGATGCCGAGCGCCGCTATTACTTTGGTTTCGAGGACCTTGGTCGCCGTTCAATGCACGTCCTTTGGGATCTGATCAAGGTTCTGCCGACCTTTGCCAAGTTTCGTGCAGATCGTTCGATTTACGCCCATGCGGCCAGTCGCGTGCGCGACGAGCGACTGCGCATGGCGCTGTCATTCCACCCGCTTTTCATTGGCGGAGACCCGTTCCACGTGACCTCCATGTATGCGCTTGTGGCGTATCTTGAGAAGGAATTTGGTGTCCATTATGCCATGGGCGGGGTCGCAGCCATTGCACAGGCCATGGCGAATGTGGTGACCCGTTTGGGTGGCTCTGTCGAATACGGCACCGAAGTTGACGAGATCCTCGTTCACGGCAACCGGGCGAGGGGTGTACGTACAATCGATGGCACCGAGATCCCTGCCGCTGTTGTCGTCTCGAATGCTGATGCCGGACATACCTATGACCGGTTGCTCAGAAATCGTCCCCGGCGTCGCTGGACCACAAAGCGGCTGAAGCGCACGCGGTGGTCCATGGGGCTGTTTGTCTGGTATTTTGGGACCAAAGGCACGCGCGACATGTGGCCCGAGGTTGGCCACCACACGATCATAAACGGCCCTCGTTACAAGGGCTTGGTGCGGGACATCTTCATCAAAGGGCATCTGGCCGAGGATATGAGTCTCTATGTGCACCGGCCCACGGTGACGGATCCGACCTGCGCGCCGGATGGCGACGACACGTTCTACGCGCTTTCGCCCGTGCCGCATCTGGGTTTTGACAATCCGGTAGACTGGGCGCGGGAGGCCGAGCCCTACCGCCAGCGCGTGCAAGCGGTGCTGGAGAAGGAACTCCTGCCCGGTATGGGCGCCCGTCTGACTGCCAGCCATGTGATGACGCCGTTCGATTTCCGTGACCGATATCTCAGCCCGAATGGCAGCGGGTTCTCGATCGAGCCGCGTATTCTCCAATCCGCGTGGTTCCGACCACATAACGTGTCCGAGGAACTGCCGGGTTTGTACCTGGCCGGTGCGGGCACTCATCCCGGCGCAGGACTACCGGGGGTTATCGCCTCGGCTGAGGTGCTGGCCAATCTTGTCCCTGATCCCGAGGTAGTGCGATGATGCGAGAATCCGATCTGGCCCACTGCCGTGAGGCGATCAAGCATGGCTCGAAGTCGTTTTATGCCGCTTCGCGGTTGCTGCCCACAGACGTTCGCGACGCGGCGCTTGCGCTCTATGCGTTCTGCCGTCTTGCGGATGATGCAGTAGATCTGAATCGTGAGAAGGCAGCGGCTGTGGCTTCGCTGAGAGCACGACTGGACCGCGCCTATGCAGGATGTCCAAAGGATGATCCGGTGGAGCGCGCGTTCACGGCAATGATCAGCGCGTTCGAGATGCCAAGGGCGCTGCCCGAAGCGTTGATCGAAGGATTGGATTGGGACTCCAAAGGTCTTCGGTATCGGACGCTTTCGGATGTCCGCGCCTATTCGGCTCGGGTTGCCTCTGCCGTGGGTGTGATGATGTCCGTCCTGATGGGAGTGCGCGACCGCGATGCTCTGGCCCGCGCAGCAGATCTGGGCGTTGCGATGCAGTTGACCAATATCTCACGTGACATCGGTGAGGACGCCGGCGAGGGACGGCTTTACCTGCCCTTGGAGTGGTTCGACGAGATGGGATTGGAGCCCGACGGGTTCTTGTCCAATCCCGGCCCCTGGCCGGAAATCGCCGAGATGGCACGGCGCTTGCTGGCCGAAGCGGACAGGCTCTATGATCGGGCCGAAGCCGGGATCGTGACGTTGCCGCGGGCCTGTCGTCCGGGGATCTATGCGGCGCGTTACATATATGCGGGCATCGGAAAACATATCGCGGCGGCGGACTACGACTCCGTGACGCGCCGCGCGCATACCGGTCTGTCCGAGAAAATCGGCCTGATGATCCTGTCGCTGGGCTCTGCCGCGGCGGACAGCGTGTTGCCTCGGTCGCCTGTGTTGCATGCGCGGCCATTGCCCGAGACGGCGTTTCTGATCGAAGCGGCGACAGCGGGGCAGGCTCTGCCGAGTAAATGGGGTGATGGTAAAGTCGGCACGCTGGTTTCCGTCTTTGCGACGCTGAAGGAACGCGATCTCGCTCGAAAGCAGGCGAACGCACCTCAATCAGCTTCTGCGACCTGACGCGCCATGGATTGGTTGGTCTTCGCCATCTGCATGGCAGCATGTGCCGCAGCCGGCACCTCTGGCGCCGCCTTTCCTCCGGGCGCGTGGTATGAACGGCTTGATCGTCCAAGCTGGACGCCGCCGAATTGGCTGTTTCCGGTGGCCTGGACAACGCTTTACGTAGCGATGTCAGTCGCTGCGGCCCGGGTTGCAGGGATGGAAGGCGCAGGCGTTGCCATGGCGCTTTGGGCTTTGCAGATCGCGCTGAACGCGCTCTGGACTCCGATATTCTTTGGCTTGCGCCGCATCAAGGAAGCGATTCCTGTGGTGCTGGTGCTCTGGGTCTCTGTCGCCGCCTGTATGGTCACCTTCTGGCAGTTGGACACGATAGCGGGTGCCCTGTTTGTACCTTATGTTGCGTGGTGCACAGTTGCGTCTGCCTTAAACATCGCGATGTGGCGACTGAACCCCAATGTCGAGCCGGTCAACCCCAACGCCTGAAACAACTACTCACCCAGCCTTGATTCGTATGTGATCTCGCATTGCGCCACACATCCCGTAACACGGGAGGCATCAATGCTGACGAAGACACGACGAGAGACGCTGGCCATACTGTGGGGCGCCGCGGGGCTAACTGCTGTGCCGGCGTATGCCGCCACTGACGTTGCTGCGGCGTACAAGGATCTGCTCTACGGCGACGAACGCGACTATCTGAAGGCTATTGCAGTATTGCGTGCGCAAGGTGGCCTCGAGCTGATCGCGGGCATGATCTTTGCCATGCGTTTTACCCGGCAGGACGATGCGCCCTTGATCGCAGCGATGCAGGCCATCGCAGGTACCACCGAGCCGGACGACTGGTTCAAATGGATGCTGTGGCAGGAGAAGAACCCCGATGTGGTGCCGCACCAGACCTACGAGGCGCTGAAACGGACGTTGTTCCTACGCATCGATGCGAATTTCGATGTATTTCTGAAAGAACGCCATCTCGGACGCGAAGCAGCGAAAATTCGTTTCGAGGAAGTGACCTGGGGCGGTGTGCGCAAGGACGGTATCCCATCGCTGGACAATCCCGAGCTGATCGCCGGTGACAAGGCCGATTATCTGGTTGGTTCGGATCTGGTCTTCGGCGTGGCGATCAACGGTGATGTGCGTGCCTATCCGCTGCGCAGCATGGGTTGGCATGAGATGTTCAATGATGTCATCGGCGGCGTGCCGCTGGCGTTGGCCTATTGTACGCTTTGCGGCTCGGGCATCCTGTTCGAGACAAATGTCGAGGGCCGTAACAAGCCTTTCGTGTTTGGATCCTCGGGCTTCCTCTATCGTTCCAACAAGCTGATGTTCGACCGAGAGACGCATACGCTGTGGAACCAGTTCACAGGCCAGCCTGTCATGGGACCGCTCGCAGACTCGGGGATCGAACTGACGCAACGCCCCGTCGTGATCGAGCCGTGGGTTCGATGGTTTGAGCGCAATCCTCAGACGAGAGTGCTGTCACTACGCACCGGGCATGACCGTGACTACGGGTCGGGTGTTGTCTACGACAAGTATTTCCAAAGCCCGAACCTGATGTTCCCGGCGGCCGTCGATCAGACGAAGCTGAAGCAGAAGGATTATGTCTTCGGCATTCGCGCTTTTGGCGGCGCCAAAGCCTGGCCCGTAACTGCATTCGAGGGTGGGCGCGTTATCAATGACCGTCTTGTGGATACGAATCTTGTGCTGATCGGTGACCGTCTTGGGCGTAGCGTGCGTGCATACGACCGGGGCGACCGCGTCTTTGGCCCCGGCGAGAGCCCGACCCAACTGCGGTCAGGCATCGAGACCTGGAAGGTGACCGAGGAGGCGCTCATCGGCCCTGACGAGCAAACCGCCCCTCGT
Source organism: Paracoccaceae bacterium (assembly GCA_045106875.1). Lineage (GTDB taxonomy): Bacteria > Pseudomonadota > Alphaproteobacteria > Rhodobacterales > Rhodobacteraceae > Thermohalobaculum. The sequence continues at coordinate 22,713 of JBGCFK010000198.1, forward strand.
ATTGCGGGGCACGTCGCTTATTGGTTCGCCTGGGATGGCTATCTTGGCGTCAGGTCAGAGTTCTACGGAGACTGACGCGCGTATTGAAATTGCCATGATCCCGCTGCACCATCCTGCCAGAGTGGTTTTGAAGGGGGAATCTCATAATGCGAATCATCGGTTTCGCGGCATTTCTGGCGCTGGCCGCATGCATGCCAGTGCAGAATGCAGGGTTGCAACCGCAGGCGCCCACCCAGGGATGGGTGATGGAGGCTCCCGGGCCGCCCGACAGGCTTGGCCGGGCCTATGTGACCAACGCCGAGGGGGTGACGTTGTCAGTCGCCTGCGGCAATGGAGGGACCGCGGGGATAAACTTGACGCCAGACCCACGTCTTGCTCGGCAGCGGGAAATCAGCAATGCAATCTTGATGTTCAGCGTTGACGGTGGGCGCCAGCGGCAGCTTCCTGCGGGCTGCTCGGCCAGCGGCTGCTATCAGGATTTCATGCTGGGCGGCGAACCTTGGCCTGCGCGCGAGACAAGCCGGATCGTTTCGGCGCTGCGCAAAGGCTCGAACGTGGATGTGTTTCTTGGCGGACAGGTGATCCAGAGCTTCTCGCTTTCCGGATCGTCGCGGGTTCTTGAATCATATCGCCGAGCTGCTGGAAATTGCGAGGGGCTCTGAGTCAGAATGCGCGCGAGCCAACGGTCATTGGTCCTGATGCTCCAAGGATGCTTCTGTCTCGGCCCCTTGGAAGTTTTGGGTTGTGGCCCTGCGGTGAGAGATAGAATCCCGCAGAACCAAGCGCACCGCCCTGATTGAGTGTTCCAAAAATGCCGTTCTTCCCTGTATGGGAGAAGGTGCTGCTACATTGTAGATTATGACTTGCGGCCGAACGCTGCCCAATCTGGGACCCTCGGGACACGAACGGCCAGCATTGGCTTCAGCAGAGGCGAGGCAAATCGGTCCAGATCCAGCGCCTCATGAACGCCCACCGTTTCCCGGCCTTCGATCTTTGTGCGCACTGCGGCTCGGGAATAGAATGGCGCATGCAGCATGGGCGTTACCTCACGCGGGCGGTATCCCGGATCCGCTCTTGTTTCGCGCCTTACCAGCCAGAGGTTGCGGTTGAATGGGGTTTTGGGCGGCGGCGTCTCTATCATTTCAGCGCGTCCGTCTTCTGTGAACATAAGTGCGCGGGCCAATGTCGTGCCATCCCGCCTGTCCGCATCATAAAACGCCATGGTCCCACCCGGCACAGGAAAGCGCCCCCATGTCCAGTACGAGAAGTCGTCCTCCAGCGCGCGTGTCCCGAAATTGGCGTCAAAATAGCCATGCCCATTCCAGCGCCAGCGATCACGGCCAAGGTCGACCTCAATTCGCGCAGTGGGCGCAAAGGGTCGCCAGATATGCGTGCCATCGGATTTCAATGGCATCTCGACATCCGTGATCCCGGCTGGCTTCAGACGGATCTGCCCTTTCAGCCGGGAGATGATAGGGTTGGAGATCTCGTCGACGTCAATGACCAGCTCGCCGTTCCGCCACTCCAGCGAGGAGGGCCCGACCTGAAAGCGGTCAGTGGTCTGGGTCAAAGCAGCCGCACCGCGCTCGGTCATCGTGAACCGGCCACCCGGGCCATAGAGAGCTACATTGATGCACACATGGTTATGTGGATGGCGTCGCCCCGACCAGCGGTACCATGGCGAGAAGACCGAACCTATGAAGGCGATGACCGAGACACCGTAGGTGCCACAGTCCGAGAGCCCGTCGACATACCACCACGCATAGCCGTCCGGTGGGACATCGAGCGCGAAGCAAGGTCCGTCAAGATCGCCTCGGCCGCGTGCCTGCCGGAGGACATCGCCATCGGCAAGCCCGCTCCCGGATGTATGCCCCCGCCCGCGAGGAAGAGCCCCGGCACCCGGCTGCGCACGGTGGGCCGGTTGAACGTCGCCATCATGCCATGCGGGCTCTGCCCGTACAGGGAACCTGCCGATCCGGGAAACCTCTCTGCGAACCCCGCCGGTGTCGTCAGAGCCTCCGGTCCCGGTATCGGCGAGAAACTCAGGCCCCTCCGGGCCAGGCTGTCGAAAGTTGCCATCATGCATTTTTCGTACTCCTCCTCCGTTGTGGCGGAAGCTCCCTCTGGCTGCGCTGGCGGCCCATTTAGAATGATCTCGAACCGTTCAAGCCCGGTCGGTGCGATGCCTGTTCCGCGATCCTGTGCACAGACGTAGAGCGACGCGTCGTCGGGCATCTGTCCCTCGGAAATGGCCGCAAACTCGCGCCGGTAGTGAGTGTTGAAGAACACGTTGTGATGCGTGAGATCCGCGCCTTCGGATTTCGCAGCGAAACTCCACACATAGGCAGAGAGTGCGCGGCGACTGACTGCCTTGTGGTTGACTGCACCGGTCACATCCGGGCCGAGATATCCCTTGGCCAGTGCTGCCGGGTCGCCGTTGAACACGATGTTGTCTGCAATCCGTTCGCTGCCATCCGAGAGACGCACGCGGTTGGGCGTGCCCGGTAGAATCTCGCTGACACTGGCACCGTAGTTGAACCTTGCGCCGCGTGCCCGGGCCAACCGCTCCAACGTATGGGCAAGCTCGACCATTCCGCCCCGGATACGCCAGACACCAGACGCTTCAGCGTGCCAGATCAGCGCAAGGATGTCGGGACTTTCTAAGGGTGAGCCACCGACATAAGTCGCGTACCTGCCAAACAACTGTGCAAGTCGTGGGTCTGAGAACTGTTTGCAAAGCGACCGCCACAATGTGCGTGGAGGGGTCATGTCGACCATCAGTCTGGGATTGGTGAGCACACGACCCATAACTGCACCAAGCCGCGGAGCTGGCGCCTGCATTATTGGTGAATCGAAAGCCTCGAACATGCGCCGGGCACGCGCGCAGAAGGCGCGGAACTCGTGTTCGGACTTGGATCCGGAGAATGCGCGAATCGCTGCCGCGCTGGCGTCTTGGTCTGCATAGAGGTCCAACTTGCTGCCATCCGGCCACCAGTGTCGCGCCAGCACAGGCTCGGTCACCAGATCCAGGTGGTCGTCGAGGTTTTCACCCACAGCGTCAAACAGAGCCTCGAACAGCGGGCGAAGTGTGAATACGGTTGGCCCGGCATCTACCGGCCCTGCGGCGCTTGGAAAGGTCCTTAGCTTGCCGCCTGGCCCGTCGGCCATCTCCAGCACGTCAACCGGGACATCTTCGTGTGCCAGTCTCAGTGCAGCCGCCAATCCGCCAATCCCGGCACCGATAACAATCGTGCGGTTGCTGGCTGTTCGGTACGGCATCGCGCGTGGCTCCTCAGCATCTGGCATTCGAGTGTCAGCCTATGTTGACACCAGCGCCCGACTATGTCCAAACTAAATGACAACATCAACTGTAAGTCAAAGATGACTACTCGGTTGGCTTAGGGGAGATTGCCATGCGCATGCAGGATAGAATCGAAAAGGCTGTCGTGGCGACGCTCCGTCGGGTCCGCGAAAAGCCTGCGCCACCCAAGTTGGCTGCTGCCCTGCACTACTCCGTTCTGCCGGGTGGCGCGCGCGTGCGTCCATTGCTCTGCCTCTCAGTGGCCGGTGCTTGCGGCGATGATGCGCCCGAACTTTCTGATGCGGCGGCTGTAGCACTCGAGCTGATTCACTGCGCCAGTCTGGTTCATGACGATCTACCATGCTTCGACGACGCGGACCTGCGCCGGGGCAAGCCCTCGGTGCATACTGCGTTTGGCCAGCCGCTGGCAGTTCTGGCTGGCGACACCTTGATCATCACGGCGTTCGAGGCGCTGGCGCTGGCCGCGAACCGCCATCAGGGACGCGGCCTGTCGCTGGTCACATCGCTGGGACGGGCTACTGGCTCGCCTTTCGGCATTTGTGCCGGGCAAGCCTGGGAGGCCGAGGACAAAGTCAATCTTGCAGCCTATCACCGCGCAAAAACTGGTGCATTGTTCACAGCAGCGACCGCTATGGGCGCACTGGCTGCGGGCGAGGACCCAGATGATTGGTGCGATCTTGGCACTCAGATCGGGCAAGCTTACCAGGTGGCCGACGATCTCCGGGATGTGCTGCTGGACGAGGCCGAACTTGGCAAACCCGCTGGGCAGGACGCTGTGCATGATCGACCCAACGCGGTCGATGAATATGGCGTTGAGGGCGCGGCCCGCCGTCTGAACAACATTCTGGCAGGAGCTATTGCATCGATCCCCGCCTGTCCGGGCGAAGCGGCGCTCTGCGCGTTGGTGCGCAAGCAAGCCGAGCGATTGACCCCGATGGCTTACGCCCATCTGGCTGCGATCTAAATCATGGCAGACGTGACCATGCCCCTCGAGGCGCCAGCGGCAACGCGGGGACTTGGGGCTCGGTTTCGCAAATGGAGAACGGACCGGATTGCCTCACCAGCATTTCAGCGCTGGGCTGCACGGTTCTGGCTGACACGACCCTTGGTGCGTCGTTCATCCGCACGGCTCTACGATTTGGTGTCGGGATTTGTTTACAGCCAGATCCTTCAGGCCTGTGTTGAGCTTGATCTCTTCCAGATCCTGCGCGCTGGGCCGCAATCTTCCGAGGCTTTGGCGCTTCGGCTGGGTCTGGATCCGCGCCGGGCGACGCAGCTCTGTCAGGCGGCTTGTGCAATTGGGCTTTTGGAACGGCACGGCGATACCTACGAGCTTGGCCAGCTTGGTGCGGCGACGCTCGGCGTCCCTGGGCTTGCTGACATGATCCGCCACCACAGGGTTTTCTACCGAGATATTGACGATCCGGTCGCGTTGCTGCGCGGTGAAACTGACCCTGAGCTATCACGGTTCTGGCCTTATGTACTTGGAACTGCCAAGGGTGCCATCCCCTCGGACACTGCTGCGGAATACTCTCGCCTGATGGCCACGTCCCAGCATCTGGTGGCAGAAGAAACTTTGGCTGCGCTGGATCTGTCGGGTATCCGGCATCTTGCGGATATTGGCGGCGGGACTGGAACGTTCCTGACCCATGTGGCGGCGGCTTATCCGGATATGGCGCTGACGCTGATGGATTTGCCGCCGGTTATGGACAGCGCGATGGAGCATCTGGCGACATCCACGCTGGTGGACCGAATCAAGCTTCATCCGGGGAGTTTTCTCGACTCGGCCCTGCCGACAGATGTGGACGCGATCAGCCTCATCCGCGTTTGTTACGATCATGATGATGATACTGTGCGGACACTTCTGGCGCGGATCCATGCAACCCTGCCTGTGGGCGGTCGAATCGTGATCTCCGAGCCCATGTCCGGCGGCGCGAAGCCTGAGCGCGCCGGAGACGCGTATTTCAGCTTTTACACCATGGCAATGACTACAGGACAGCCACGCTCGGCCGAGGAACATGGGGCTTTGTTGCGCGATTCGGGTTTTGGCCAGGTTCGTCTGCATCCGACTGACCGTCCGTTTCTCACCAGAACCGTTTCAGCCGTCAGGGAAGATTGACAGAGTGTCGCACGTTGGCGTATTACTAAATTGACACTATAAACTGTCTAAAAAATCTGACAGTCTGAATGTTGCTAACGCGGCCTCGCAAAGAACGGGATCGCCAAAGACAGGAGGGAGCCAACATGCAAGCTACAGCAGTCGTCCTGCAGGCCCCTCGCGAACTTGGGCTGCAGAATGTCTCTCTGAAACCGGTCGGCCCGCAGGATCTGCTGGTCGAGATCCGGTATTCTGGCATTTCCACTGGCACTGAGAAGCTGCTTTGGTCTGGCGAGATGCCGCCATTCCCCGGTATGGGCTACCCGCTGGTTCCCGGCTACGAATCGGTAGGTCAGGTTGTCGAGGCAGGAGCGCAGGCGGAGTATCGCCCAGGCGATATGGTTTTCGTTCCCGGTGCCAATTGTTACGAAGACGTACGCGGTTTGTTCGGTGGTGCAGCGGCGCGGCTGGTTGTGCCCTCAGCACGGGTCAGCCCGGTGGATGGTGGACTTGGCCGCGATGCCGTGCTGTTGGCGCTGGCCGCTACAGCACGTCACGCTTTGGCTGGCAATGTCGCCACACCGGATTTGATCGTCGGCCACGGCGTTCTGGGGCGCCTGCTTGCGCGCATGAGCGCTGCGATGGGCCGTGCTGCCACCGTTTGGGAAGTTGACGCTGACCGGGCCGCAGGTGCGGTTGGCTATGATGTCATACACCCTGAAGAAGATCCGCGTCGCGACTATGCAGCGATCTACGACGCCTCCGGCGATGCGAGCCTGCTTGACAGTCTTGTCGGGCGGCTTGCCCCCGGCGGTGAGATCACGCTTGCCGGGTTCTATCCGGGGCGTATCGACTTCGCGTTTGCTCCTGCCTTCATGAAGGAGGCGCGTCTGCGCATAGCCGCAGAGTGGAAGCCCAGCGACATGGTGGCGGTGCGCCGTGCCGTGGCCGAGGGGCTCTTGTCGCTCGATGGCCTCATCACTCACACGGCCCAGGCCGCTGATGCGACTGACGCCTACCAGACCGCGTTTTCGGACCCGGGCTGCCTGAAAATGATCCTAGACTGGAAGGGTACAGCATGACCCCCGATGGCACTTCACCAGACATGGGTGCGCCCATTATCACAGACGATGGCTTTGCCCGGCTGAAGGCCGAGGCTGCGATTGAACCAGATGTGCCTGTGGCTAGCGAGGTCACCAAGGACACTCAGATCATCGCGATCTACGGCAAGGGCGGCATCGGAAAATCGTTCACGCTGGCCAATCTCAGCCACATGATGGCCGAGCAGGGGAAGCGCGTACTGTTGATCGGTTGTGATCCAAAATCGGATACGACCTCGCTGCTGTTCGGCGGCAAGGCCTGTCCGACAATCATCGAGACCTCGACCAAGAAGAAGTTGGCGGGTGAAGAGGTCGCCATCGGCGATGTCTGCTTCAAGCGGGGCGGCGTTTTCGCCATGGAGCTTGGCGGCCCCGAAGTTGGGCGCGGCTGTGGCGGGCGCGGCATCATCCACGGTTTCGAACTGCTGGAAAAGCTGGGCTTCCACGACTGGGATTTCGACTACGTGCTGCTCGATTTCCTGGGCGACGTGGTCTGCGGCGGCTTTGGCTTGCCCATCGCGCGGGACATGGCGCAGAAGGTGATCGTGGTCGCGTCGAACGACCTGCAAAGCCTCTACGTCGCCAACAATGTCTGCTCGGCGGTCAAGTATTTCCGCAACCTCGGTGGCAATGTGGGTGTCGCGGGGTTGGTCATCAACAAGGACGACGGCTCGGGCGAAGCTCAGGCTTTTGCCAAGGCAGTCGATATTCCCGTGCTGGCATCGATCCCTCAGGATGATGACCTCCGCAAGAAATCTGCGAACTATCAGATCGTTGGCACGGACGCGACCCAATGGGGTGCGTTGTTTGGCGAGTTGGGCGAGGCCGTCGCTGTCGCACCACCCGGCCACCCCGAGCCGTTGACTCAGGACGGTTTGCTGGAGCTCTTCGATGCTTCCCAGACCGGCGGTGACTTTGTGCTGGAGCCCGCAACCGATGCCGACATGCGCGGCAAGAACTCCGCACCCAAGGAAAGTCTGGAGGTCGTCTATGACAATGCTTGAAGCATCGAGTGATCCGATCGTGGAGCCCAGCTCGGCGCAGGCGAAGCTTTTCGAACTTTCCCGGCGCTCTGTTGAGCTTTCTGAACGTGTTCGCCAGATCCGTAACGAAACCAGGCGCATCCGGGATGAATACCAAATGGAGCAGCAGTATGCTTGATCTAGACGCTCTTTCATGCCTTGACGATGCACTGCCGGAAGCGCCGGTCTGCGCGCCCGAGCCTGCCGCGGTTCCGGTTTCCGAAGCATCCGAGCTTCGTTGCCCACGCATGGCGAGCACTTCAAAGTGACTGACGAGCAACCATATGACCGCGAGGCCTTGGTCGAAGCGATCAGTGGGCATGAACGGGCAAGCACTGACACGCCGCCGGGTTCTGCCGATGGCATGGGTTGCCATGCTGGTGCCTCCGAAATGGAAGCTGCTGCGCGCGCTGCCGGCAAGTCTGAAATACTGGATCAATACGCCAAGGACTACCCGCAGGGGCCGCATGACCAGCCGCAATCCATGTGCCCGGCCTTCGGGTCGTTGCGGGTTGGACTGCGGATGAAGCGCACGGCGACGATCCTGTCCGGGTCGGCC
>JBGCFK010000199.1:0-5692 GCA_045106875.1 Paracoccaceae bacterium
AGCATGACCGAAGTGAAACGCGCGCTCGTTACAGGGGCCGCGGCCCGAGTTGGCCGAGCCATGGCATTGGATTTGGCAGCCTCCGGATGGGATGTTGCGGTGCACTATAACGGCTCTGCCGAAGCGGCTGCCGATGTTGCAGGCGACATCACGGGTATGGGCCGTCGCGCGGTTACCTTGCAGGCGGATCTGGGCGACAATGCTGTGGTGAGCCAGCTGGTGGGCCGCGCTGCGGACGGGTTGGGCGGGCCGATTTCGCTCTTGATCAATAATGCGTCTACCTTCGACTACGACACGCTCGGCACGATCACCGATGATAGTTGGGAAGCGGCTCAGGCATCCAATCTGCGTGCGCCGGTGCTACTGACGCAGGCCTTTGCGGCGCAGGCACCCAAGGCCCTGCCGGACGCTCGCGGTGAGCCAGTTGCGCAATCGGTTGTCGTCAACTTGATCGACCAGCGAATGCTGAAAACCACACCGATGTTCATGTCCTATACGCTGGCGAAGTCTGCTTTGCTGACGTTCACTCGGACCTCGGCACAGGCTTTGGCGCCGCATGTACGGGTTGGTGCCATTGGCCCAGGCCCGACGCTTGCGGCGACCAACCAGACCGACGAGCACTTTGCGCGCCAGCGGGCGGCGTGCGTATTGGGACGTGGCTCGGATCCGGAGGACATCGTACATGCCCTGCGATTTATCATTGGGAACAAGGCGTTTACCGGGCAAATGCTGGCAATTGACGGTGGCCAGCACCTCGCCTGGCAGACACCTGACGTTGTAGGGACAGGCGAATAAGCAGCCAGTTTCTCTGATGTCCTGGTGCAGCTTCCGGGAATTGTCCACGGGGTCACGAAAGCGTTAATGTTCTATAAAGAATTTGTAGCAAATTCAATATGTTGGGTGTCCTGTAAATAATTTTACAAGCAAAAACAATAACTTGGCAAAATGCACAAATTTTAGACAATTCCTATGGAGGCATTGAGAGTCAACGAAGAATCCGGATCGGTCAGGATTTGCTGACAGACTTATCCACAGAAGCCGGGGACTTCTTTTGGGTTGAATCCCTGTCGACTTGGCTCTAACGGCACGGGCGAATCTGGGATACCACGGGCAATATGCAAAAAGAGCAGGCAGATACCCCGGCCGGTCCGGATGTCATCAAAGGCTATTGGTCGAAACTCGACGACAGCCCCGGCGTTTACCGGATGCTGGGCGCTGAGGGAGACGTGCTCTATGTGGGCAAGGCGCGCAGTCTGAAGAAACGCGTCGCCAGCTATACCAAGTATGGCGGGCACACGAACCGGATCGCTCGGATGATCCAGTCGACATCTTCAATGGAGTTCATCACCACCGAAACCGAAACCGAGGCGCTGCTGCTGGAAGCGAACCTCATCAAGCAGTTGAAACCGCGCTTCAACGTGCTGCTTCGGGACGACAAGTCCTTTCCCCATATTCTGATCGAGGCTGGCGAGTATCCCCTGATGCGCAAGCATCGCGGCGCGCGCAAAACCAGGGGCAAGTATTTTGGGCCATTCGCGTCCGCCGGTGCTGTCAACCGTACGCTGAACCCGATGCAGAAGGCGTTCCTGCTGCGCACGTGCTCGGATTCGGTGTTCTCCAACCGGACCCGTCCGTGCCTGCTGCATCAGATCAAGCGCTGTTCGGCGCCCTGTACCGGCGAGATCAGCAGTGAAGATTACGCAGCGCTGGTCGATGATGCAGTTCGATTTCTCGAAGGCCGTTCGACCCGTGTGCAGACGGACCTTGCTGAACGCATGGCTGAGGCGTCGGCCTCGATGGAATTCGAGCGCGCCGCGATCTACCGCGACCGCATCCGGGCCATGACCATGGTGCAGGGCCATCAGGGGATCAATCCCCAGGTGACAGCCGAGGCCGATGTCATTGCGCTGCATCGCGAGGGCGGACAGGCCTGTGTACAGGTCTTCTTCTTCCGCTCGCACCAGAACTGGGGAAACCGCGCGTATTTTCCGCGGGTCACTGCCGATATGGAGGATCCAGAGATCCTTGAGGCGTTCCTCGGTCAGTTCTACGCGGACCGCCCACCTGCGCGCATGGTCCTGCTATCGGCCGAGATCGAGCAAGCCGGGCTGTTGGCCGAAGCCCTGACCACCGTCGCAGGGCGCCGTATTGTCGTCGCAGTGCCGCAGCGCGGTGAGAAGAAGGAGCTGGTCGACCATGCGCACCAGAATGCCCGTGAGGCGCTGGGCCGCAAGATGGCCGAGAGCGCCAGTCAAGCCAAGCTGCTGGGCGAGCTGGCGGACGCCTTCGATCTGGATCAGCCGCCGCAAAGGATCGAGGTCTACGACAACTCTCACATCCAGGGTGCCCATGCCGTTGGCGCCATGATTGTCGCCGGGCCGGACGGCTATGCAAAATCCCAGTACCGCAAGTTCAACATCAAATCCGAAAGCCTGACGCCGGGTGACGATTTTGGCATGATGAAGGAGGTCCTGACTCGCCGTTTCGCGCGCCTGATCAAGGAAGACCCGGATCGCAAAGAGGGCATGTGGCCGGATCTGGTGTTGATCGATGGCGGCGCGGGGCAGGTCTCGGCGTCGATGGAGGTGCTGGCGGAACTGGGAGTTGAGGATATTGCGCTATACGGCGTTGCAAAGGGCACGGAGCGCGATGCCGGGAAAGAGGAATTCCATACGCCCGAGGGGCGGGTGTTCGCGCTGCCGTTCCGTTCGCCTGCACTCTACTTTACGCAGCGTCTACGCGATGAGGCACATCGATTTGCCATCGGTGCACATCGCGCAAAACGGGCAAAGTCGGTCGGTGCAACACCGTTGGACGAGGTGCCGGGTATCGGGCCTGGCCGCAAACGCGCGCTGCTGACGCATTTTGGGTCCGCCAAGGCAGTTTCGCGCGCGGGGCTGTCAGACCTGAAAAATGTCGACGGCATATCGGCGAACATGGCGGAGACAATCTACGCGTTTTTCCATGGCGACCGGTAAGCGGGTAGTGGGCCCATGGCCCACTGGGGGCTCTGCCCCCTCACCCCCCGAGGTATTTTCAGCAAGATGAAAGGGTGTGAGTTGCCTAAACGTGCCGAATCCTCCATCAGGGCGCAATGATCTGGACGATCCCGAATATCCTGACCATTGCACGGATCGTGGCAGCGCCCTGCGTGGCGCTGGTTTTCGTGCTATTCGAACGACCGCTGGCCGACTGGTTGGCGTTCGGGTTGTTCGTGGGCGCGGCGCTGACAGATTTTCTGGACGGCTGGATCGCGCGCCGGTTCAATCAGATGTCCGAGCTCGGCAAGATGTTGGATCCCATTGCCGACAAGGCGATGGTTGTCGTGGGACTGATGGTCCTGCTTGCGCATGCACAACCGATGTCGTTTAGCGCCGGGTACACGATCACTCTTTTTGCCGTACCCGCGGCGGTTATAGGCACGCGGGAAGTCCTGATATCGGGTATTCGTGAGTACCTTGGTGACATCAAACTGCCCGTTACCATGGTTGCGAAGTGCAAAACTGCGGTGCAATTGGTGGCGGTAGGTGCGGGTCTTTTCATGGGTGTTTTCGAACCTGCTGTGAACCGCGCGTACTTTGAGTTCCTCTTGTCCGGTGGTCAGCAATTCACGTACATGGGTCCGCAGGAAGCGTTCTTTCACCAAGTGTACTTTGTCACCGGTGTCGCGACGACATTACTGCTCTGGCTTGCTGCAATTCTCACCGTGATAAGCGGTTGGGGTTATGTGCGGCAAGCTATCCTGCATTTGCGTACACCGGAGGTTTTCTGATGCAGGTTCTCTACTTCGCATGGCTCAAGGAACGCGTGGGCACCTCATCGGAGCATGTAACAACCTCTGCCACCACGGCCCGCGCTTTGATCGCAGAGCTGATCGCACGGAGCGATGGTCACGTAGCGGCGTTCTCAGACCTCTCCGCCATTCGCGTCGCAGTGAATCAGCAGATGGTTGATCTCGATGCCTCGATCGAGGGTGCGCAGGAGGTCGCGTTCTTCCCGCCGGTGACGGGGGGATGACGGTCTCGGTCCAGTCCGAACCATTTGATGTCGCTGCCGAGATGGCGGCGCTAACGGCGGGCGACCGGGACATTGGCGCTGTCGTTTCCTTCACCGGGTTGGTGCGCGAGATGACCGACGCGGGCGCGATCTCGGATATGACGCTGGAGCACTATCCCGGCATGACGGAACGGGCGCTGGAGGAGATAGTCGCCGAGGCCCGTGCCCGCTGGCCCTTGCAGGGTGTGCGGCTGATCCATCGCTATGGGGCAATGTCGCCGGGCGAGGGGATTGTGCTGGTGCTGACGGCCTCGCGGCACCGTAAGGCGGCCTTCGAAGCGGCTGAGTTCCTGATGGACTATCTCAAGACCCGCGCCCCCTTCTGGAAAAAGGAAACGGGCGCCGATGGCGGTCAATGGGTCGATGCGCGTGACAGCGATGGGAGTGCTGCTGCGCGTTGGGAGAAATCTGGCGGTTGACCAAAGCGCCTTGTTTGTTGCCTGAGGCTCGGTGCTCTCACCCCGCCGCGAGTATTCCCCGTCAACACGTGAAGCGGTTACGCGGCGGCTCTTACCGAAAAGAAGAGTGGGGCGGGTTCAGGCGTTCTGGCGCAATTCCTCGACTTCCGCTTCCAGATCCATGATCCGGGCGCGGGCATTGCGCAGTCCTCCCATGGCGGCATCGGCCTCCGCCTTGGCCTCGCGCATTGCGGTCAGTAACTGTGCTTCGCGTCCATCGACGGCGCCGTCAAGGCGGTGCTGCATCGCGGCCATGCGGTTCTCCATCTCGGCTTCACGTGAGGCGAGAATGTTCTCGGCCAGTTCCTTCGCGTCCTCGGCTGCCTCGCGGGCCCTGTCCGCCTCGTGCAGGCGATTGATCATCTCGGTGATGCGTGCCGTGTCCGAAATCGCGGCATTGGACAGCCTGACCCAAAGCCAATGCAGCCCCCATCCCACCGCGACAGAGAGTATCAGCATAGCGCTGATTGCCGTCGCCAGTTGTGCGCCGCTGAGCATGGGTCAGTCGTCCTCTGCTTCGATCTTCGCCGGTTTGAAAGTGATGCGCCGATTTCGGGCACGGCCAGCTTCAGTTTGGTTGTCGGCGATGGGCTCATCCTCGCCATAGCCCCGTGCGGTCAACCGGGCAAGGGGTACGCCGCGCCGGGCGAGCGCAGTTCGGACCGCTTCTGCCCGAGCTTCGCTGATGCGTTGGTTCAGGTCCTCGGCGCCTTGGCTGTCTGTGTGCCCACCGATTTCGATCGGATCGCCCTCGCAGCGTGCAAGCGTCTCGGCGAGCCCGTTCAAGACCTCGGCGCTGTCTTCGGTGATTTTGGCGCTGCCTGTATCGAAATCGACAGGTTGCTCGCGCACCAGACCCTCCAACACCGCTGCACAGGGGCGGCTTGGAAGCGGGATGCGGGCCACAGCCTTGGGAAGATCCACGACCATATGTGTGCTTACGTCAAAATCGGGGAGCTTGTTCTGTAGCGTACGATGTAGCGGCGCAGCCAAGCGGGGGTCGGTGACACTGGCGCTCAGTCGCAGCCGATCGCCAGCCAATTGTGCCTCGCCGCTGGGAAGTTCTTGCAGTTGATCAAGAATGCCAATGGCAGCGCTTTGCCAGCCCTTTGGCGCGTTTGCGGCCTTTTCGCTGAGCGTGGACGTGACTTTAGGCCCCCCGTAGAGCGCGGCTGCAT
>JBGCFK010000002.1:0-4456 GCA_045106875.1 Paracoccaceae bacterium
GTCTCTGATCATCTCGATCAGTGATTTACACCAGTCGTCGATTTCGTTGACGCCCATAGCGGTCTGACTTGCCGCATCGGTAAGCAACCCGAATGCTTCTGTCAGCTGGCCCAGCGACGCTCCCATTGTCTCGGCGTTGCCCTTCGCGTTCTCGGCATTTCCCGCAGCACCAGTGCAGGCGCGCACCAGTTCTTCGGAGCTATCGTTCAACGTACGCACCCGGTCACCGATCTTGCCGGCGGCATCGGAGGATCGTTCAGCCAGCGTCTTTACCTCGGAAGCGACAACCGCAAAGCCCTTCCCGGCGTCGCCTGCCCGCGCGGCTTCGATCGCGGCATTGATCGCAAGAATTGATGTCTTGCCCGCAATATCTGTAATGATCTCGATGGAGTCGGCCACATCCGTCAGCGCGGCGCGGAACCCGCCAAGTTGGTCACCGATTTCAGTCACCGCCGCGATCAGTCGGTTCATTTCGCCCGTAGACGTCAAAAAGGTTTCTTCAGCCGAGCGTGCCTTTTCAGCGCTTTCCTCCACAGTACTGGCGGAATGGGATCCTATCTCACGCACCTTGCGTGACCGGTCCGCCGTGTCATTGGCCAGGATTATCATCTTGCTGTAGTTTTCGGTCAGTGCACGGGACCCATCCAATGCCGCCAAAAGCATGCCCTTTGCGTCGGCAAGGTCGAGACCGAGATCACTGAACTGCTCACCCGTCCGATGGACTGTTCGTAGCGTATTCTCGTCTTCGGACTGTACGTCGTATCCGTTGTTCGTTCGGAAGGCTCTCAACATACCCTCAGACTCCTTCAACACTCAGCACAAGCAGCCACGGGTCACGCGTTGGCCTGAAGACGCACCTGTCTTTGCGCATTTGTCTCAATCTGCATTCGAGTGTGTGCAACAAACTGTTCATCCAAATACACTTCATATTCTTCCGTCTCGTCGGCGGCGAGCGGGCCCACAGCAGATTGACCATCCACCAAAGCCACGATTTCAGTCCAATCCACATATTCCTTCCACATCACTCGTTTCCTCTCAGTTCTCAAAATCACCCAAGCCACAAGTACAACGAGTGACGTTAATGGCAGGTATCAATGGTGCGGCTAATCGGGATCGGGATGGCATTGGAATTGGAATTGTTGTTTCCCTTTAACCAAAGCCTGCGTATACTCATAGTTATGGAGACAAGCGTGATCATCGTTGCCCCGCCGGGAGATCGTTCCCTCGCACTGCCACTTGGCGGGCTCCTGCTTCTTATCGGCCTCTGAGGGCGCCGGGTTCCGCGGCGCCGCCCTCGGAGGATTGCCCGAAACGCGCCGCACCGAACCCAGAAGAAGAACCAATCAAACGGAATAGACCGATGACCGACCAGATGCCCATTGTGGCTGAACAAGACCGCGTAAAGATCTTCGACACAACCATGCGCGACGGTGAACAATCGCCCGGTGCTTCCATGACCCTGCCCGAGAAGCTGCAAATAGCGCGTCTGCTGGACGAAATGGGCGTGGACATCATCGAAGCGGGATTTCCCATTGCCTCGGAAGGAGACTTTGAAGCTGTCACCGAAGTTTCAAAGATCGTCGAGAACTCGATGATTTGCGGGCTGGCGCGTTCTCCGTTGGGCGATATCGACCGTGCCTATGGTGCGGTCAAGCACGCCAAGAAGCCACGGATCCATACCTTCATCGCAACCTCTGACCTGCACATGGAGTACAAGCTCCAGATGACCCGGGACGAGGTGCTCCGTCAGATTGAGGCATCGGTCTCTCACGCCAAATCCATGGGTGTCGATGTGCAATGGTCGCCCGAGGATGCCACGCGCACGGACCGGGATTTCCTGGTGACCGCTGTGCAGACCGCCGTCGAGGCAGGGGCCGGCACAATCAACATCCCTGATACGGTGGGTTATACCGCTCCGGGTGAAAGCGCCGACATCATCCGGATGCTGAAGGAGCGCGTACCGGGGATTGATGGCGTCACGATCTCGACCCACTGCCACAATGATCTGGGCATGGCGACGGCGAACTCGCTGGCCGCCGTGGCTGCAGGCGCGCGCCAGATCGAGTGTACGATCAATGGGTTGGGCGAGCGCGCGGGCAACACCTCGCTGGAAGAGGTCGTCATGGCCATGCGGGTGCGCAACGACATCATGCCCTATGCAACAGGCATTGATGCGACGCGGATCATGCAGGCGAGCCGCCTGATCTCGGGTGTGACCGGCTTCCCGGTGCAGTACAATAAGGCCATCGTCGGCAAGAACGCGTTCGCCCACGAAGCGGGCATTCACCAGGACGGTATGCTGAAAAACGCCCAGACCTACGAGATCATGCGCCCGGAGGACGTGGGCCTGACCGAGACGACCCTGGCCATGGGCAAGCATTCTGGGCGTCACGCGCTGAAATCCAAGCTGGCCGAGATGGGCGTGGATGTCGGCGACAACCAGTTGAAAGAGCTGTTCGTGCGCTTCAAGGCACTGGCCGACCGCAAGAAGGAAGTCTACGACGATGACATCATGGCGCTGGTCGAGCAGCAGAACGCGGACGCAGGTGCCGAACGGATCCGGGTAAAGTTCCTGCGCGTGATCTGTGGCACTGAAGCACCGCAATCCGCTGATATCATTCTGGAAATCGACGGTGAGGATCATTCGGCAACAGCACAGGGTGATGGCCCCGTGGACGCCGCGTTCAACGCCGTCAAGGCGCTGGTGCCGCACGAGGCGACGCTGGAGCTCTACCAGGTCCACGCGGTGACGGAAGGCACGGATGCGCAGGCTACGGTCTCCGTCAGGATGCGCGAGGGCGGGCACATCGCGTCGTCGCAGGCCTCGGATACCGACACCGTGGTCGCCTCGGCCCGGGCCTATGTGCAGACCCTGAACCGCCTCCAGGTTCGCGCTGAGAAATCTGCGCCTGTGAGTATGGTCAGCTGAACCACTGATAGGGTGGGGGCAAACCCCACCCTATGCTCGCCTCAGGCGACGCCATGGACAATCTCGTTTTTCTCGGTGGAGCGATAGCACTGCTTGCGCCTCAGCTCTACGCGATGAGAGGAGTGCAGAGGGAACTGCATAAGCGGGGCAAACGCATCCCGTTGTTGTTCATACATGCCTACATTGGCTTTTGGGATCGATCGCTTCCCGCAGCAGTCCAATATCGATACTTTCTTACCAGTCTACTCGGCTTCGCGACATTCGCTTTCTACCACTATGTCTCGAAGCTACTTGGAATTTAGAATTCCCTAGAAGAGGGGCACAGATGCCCGGATCAGACACCGTCTGGCTCCACGAAAGACCGGTAAACTGCTCGCGCAAAGGCTTGTCACCGGCTACCATCACCAATGGATAAGGATCGGGCACACAAACGCGCCTGGCAATAGGGACGCCACAGGCGAGCATGGACGGTGAGTTCCACTGGATGCAAGCTCGATCCGCTTTCCCTTTGCGCACTGCGATTCTGGGCCCTATAAGCAGCCGAATATCGAGGTCGTTAAGAATCCTCGGACCAGAGGCAATCGCGAGCAGCAGAGGCTGGGATCAATGTTTGGCAACGTCTTAGGCGTCTTCTCCAATGATATGGCGATTGACCTCGGCACGGCCAATACGCTCGTCTATGTCAAGGGCAAGGGAATCGTGCTGAACGAACCCTCTGTTGTCGCCTTCCAGACCCGCAACGGAAAGAAGGAAGTGCGCGCGGTGGGCGAGGATGCCAAGCTGATGCTCGGCCGCACGCCCGGCTCGATTCAGGCGATCCGTCCGATGCGCGACGGTGTCATAGCCGATTTCGAAGTCGCAGAAGAGATGATCAAGTATTTCATCCGCAAGGTTTCCGGAAAATCATGGATGTCCAAACCTCAGGTGGTGGTCTGTGTGCCATACGGCGCAACTGCGGTTGAGGAACGGGCGATCCGCGAGTCGGTTCTCTCCGCAGGTGCGCGCAAGGCCCATCTGATCCCAGAACCCATTGCCGCTGCCATTGGCGCAGGTTTGCCAATAATGGAGCCAACAGGATCCATGATTGTCGACATCGGGGGCGGCACCACCGAAGTCGCTGTGCTTTCGTTGTCGGACATCGTCTATGCTCGCTCGGTTCGTGTTGGCGGCGACAAGATGGACGAGGCAATCATCTCGCATCTGCGGCGCCAACATAACCTGCTGATCGGTGAAGCCACGGCCGAGAACATCAAGAAAGAGATAGGAACGGCCCAGATGCCTTCCGACGGCATTGGTGAAAAGATGACAATCCGCGGGCGCGACCTGTTGAATGGTGTGCCGAAGGAACAGGAAATCACACAGGCTCAGATCGCCGAAGCTCTTGCAGAGCCCGTGCAACAGATTGTCGAGGCTGTGATGGTAGCCTTGGAAGCCACGCCTCCGGATCTGGCCGCTGATATCGTGGACAACGGTGTAATGCTTGCTGGTGGCGGCGCGTTGCTGGGTGATCTGGATCTGAGCCTGCGC
>JBGCFK010000020.1:0-4508 GCA_045106875.1 Paracoccaceae bacterium
TGATGCGGACGGTCTGTTCCAGACCGGAGTGGGGGCGAAGGATCAGCAAGGCCTCAACCGCAGCAGCCAACAAGAGCAGCGCAATCGGGAAGTGAACTGTGGCCGGGTGCAGCATACGCAGCGTTTCGAGAGACGAACCGACCTCATTAGCAAGTTCGATCTCGCCCCCTGCTGCGTCCGCTTTCTTGGCAGCTGGCTCATCTCCTACCGCTTGCGCAACAGGCTTTTGCGCCGCCGCAGCGGTGCCATGTTGCTCATCGCCATGCGCCCAAACAGGCACACTTGTGAAAGCCGAAAACATCGCAATGCACAAAATCATCATTCTGGCGATAATTGTCATAAGTGCCTTCACCTCGTCTGTTTTCCGCCTTGGAATACGACCTACGGCTTGGTCAGCGCGGTAATCGTGTTGCCGTCTTCGGTTGCCTCGACTGTAAACTCGATTGCATCACCCACAGCCACATCGCCGCGCACGTCTTCGCTGGCATCGAAAGCCATCACCATCTGAGGCCAGCCAAGCTCTGCAACGGGTTCGTGATCGACAGTGAGAGTGCCTGCCTCGGGATCAATGGCGGTTACGGTACCGATGGCACTGGCGGTTTTTGCACCCTCGCTCTCATCCATCGCTGACATATCATGTCCTTCCATCGACATCTCGTCCGCGCCCATTTCGTCCATGGTCTCCATCTCCTGCCCGCTTTCGCAAGCAGCGAGGGCCAAGGGCGCGGCCAGCAACATAACTAGGTTTGAGGTACGCATTCAGTTTCTCCTTCGGATTGTGTTGGCCGCTCGGGCCGGGGGCGCCGCATCAAGAGATATGCGGCGGGGATAACGAACATGGAAAGCAGCGGCGCGGTGATCATGCCGCCCACCATCGGTGCGGCGATGCGGCTCATGACCTCCGATCCTGCGCCGGTTCCAATGAGAATCGGGAAGAGACCGGCCAGAATGACGGCCACGGTCATTGCCTTGGGACGCACGCGCAAAAGAGCGCCCTCCCTGATCGCTTCGCCCACGCCGTCCGCATCGAGGGCACCGCTGCGCCGGGCCAGTGCAGACTTGAGGTAGATCAGCATGATGACGCCGAATTCCGCTGATACCCCGGCAAGGGCGATGAAACCCACCGATGTCGCAACAGACTGGTTGTAGCCCATCAGATAGAGCAGCCAGAAGCCGCCGGTGAGTGCAAAGGGCAGCGTGCCCATAACCAGAAGCGCTTCGTCGAACCGGCGGAAGATCAGATAGAGCAGGATGAAGATGATGCCGAGCGTTGCGGGAATGACGACCTGCAAACGCTCATTCGCGCGAGTGAGATATTCAAATTGGCCCGCGTAGGAAATGCTCACACCGGCAGGCAGATCGACGCCCTCTGACACCGCCGCCTGAAGATCGCTTACGACCGAAGTCAAATCGCGCCCGCGCGTGTCGACATAGACCACGCTGATGAGACGGCCCTGCTCATTCTTGAGCATAGGAGGGCCATCGCTGACGCTCACCTGTGCGACCGTTCCGAGCGTGATTTGCTGGCCTGACGGGGTTAACAAAGGCAGCGCGCGCAGTTCTCCGAGGCTGTCGCGGATCTCGCGCGGATAGCGGACATTGATGGGATATCGCGCCAGTCCTTCGACTGTCCGTCCGATATTCGCGCCGCCGATCGCGCCTGACACAATCTGCTGAACATCGGCGATGTTCAGCCCGAAACGCGCCGCAGCGACCCGGTCGATGTCCACATCGACATAGCGGCCTCCCGATAAACGCTCTGCCAAAGCGGAACTGACGCCGGGAACCTGTTTTGCGACATTCTCGACCTGCAACGCCACGCGCTCAATTTCGGCAAGGTCTTCGCCGGACACTTTCACACCGATTGGGCTCTTGATACCGGTCGCGAGCATGTCGATGCGGTTGCGGATCGGTGGCACCCAGACATTGGCGAGCCCCGGCACCTGCACCGCGCTGTCGAGTTCTTCCACGAGCTTCTCCGGCGTCATTCCGGGCCGCCACTCTTCGCGCGGTTTGAAGCGGATCGTTGTCTCGAACATCGTTAGCGGTGCAGGGTCGGTCGCAGTATCCGCACGTCCGGCTTTTCCGAAAACGGTGTCGACTTCCGGCACAGATTTGATCAGTCGGTCTGTCCGCTGAAGCAATGCGGACGCTTCACCGGGAGATAGGCCGGGCAGCGCGCTCGGCATGTAAAGGAGGTCGCCTTCATCGAGCGGCGGCAGGAATTCTCCTCCAAGACGGGTGAATGGGACCAGCGCTGTAAGGAATACGAGGCCTGCCACAACCAAAGTGGTTTTCGGTCGGCGCATTACCCAATCAAGACCCGGCCGGTAGGCTTTGGTCAGCACGCGATTGAGGACGTTGGTGTCCTCCTTGGGTATCTTCCCGCGGATCAGCCAGCCCATCAACACAGGGACCAGTGTCACCGATAGAATGGCGGCCGCCGCCATGGCATAGGTCTTTGTGAAGGCCAGCGGCGAAAACAGGCGGCCCTCCTGCGCCTGCAAAGTAAACACCGGAAGGAACGAGAGCGTGATGATGAGAAGGCTGAAGAACAGCGCTGGCCCCACCTCTTTCGATGCTTCCGCAATCAGCTTCCAGCGCTCATCGTTGGACATCTGCTCGTCGGGATGATCCTCTTCCCAATGCTCGATGTGCTTATGCGCGTTCTCGATCATGACGATGGCAGCGTCCACCATCGCGCCGATTGCGATGGCGATGCCGCCCAAGGACATGATGTTTGCATCGACCCCTTGGAAACGCATCACGATAAAGGCGGCCAGCACGCCCAATGGAAGAGTGACGATTGCCACCAATGCTGATCGCACATGCCACAGGAACAGCGCGCAAACGAGCGCGACGATGATAAACTCGGCGATGAGTTTGCCGGTCAGGTTTTCGATCGAGGCGTCGATCAGCTTCGAGCGATCATAGGTCGTGACAATCTCGACCCCTTCGGGAAGACTGGCTTGGAGTATTTCGAGCTTCTCTTCGACAGCCGCGATGGTCGCCCGCGCATCCTCACCCTGTCTGAGCACAACAATACCGCCTGCGACCTCGCCTTCGCCATTGAGTTCGGCGATGCCTCGCCGCATTTCGGGGCCAAGCTGAATCGTGGCGACATCGGACAAGGTGACGGGGATGCCGTTTCCGACCGATTTCAGCGGAATCTGTCTGAAGTCTTCGAGAGACGTGAGATAGCCTGATGCGCGGACCATAAACTCCGCCTCGCCCATTTCGACCACCGATCCGCCGGCCTCCTGATTGGAAGCTTGTATAGCGCGCACGACATCGCTGTAAGTGACGCCAAGCGAAGCCATCCGGTAGGGTTCCAGCACGATCTGGTACTGCTTGACCATGCCGCCGACGCTGGCGACCTCTGCAATGCCCGGAATAGTCTGGAGCTCATAACGCAGGAACCAGTCCTGAAGACTTCTGAGGCCAGCAAGATCGCTGTTCCCCGTTCGGTCAATCAGCGCATATTCGTAAATCCAGCCCACCCCCGTCGCGTCCGGCCCGAGCGAACTGGTCACTCCTTCGGGCAATTCGTTTTGCACTTGGTTGAGATATTCCAGCACGCGCGAGCGCGCCCAATAGAGGTCGGTCCCGTCCTCGAAGATCACATAAACGAAGCTGTCGCCGAACATCGAATAGCCGCGCACAGTTTCCGCTCCCGGCACCGAGAGCATCGTCGTCGCAAGCGGATAGGTGACCTGATCTTCGACGATGCGTGGAGCTTGCCCAGGATAATTCGAGCGAACCACAACTTGTACATCAGACAGATCGGGGATCGCATCGACCGGCGTTGCGCGTATCGCCCAGAAGCCGGCGAGGGTGACCGCGATGGCCGCCAGAACGATGAAAAACCGATTGGCGATCGAGGCATCGATTATGCGCGCGATCATCGCTCGGTCTTCCTGATAGACTCGATGCGCGGACCGGTGTCTTGCTGCGAGAAGGTAAACTCGACAGTATCGCCCGGTTCCAGGCCCTCAACTAGGGCGGCGTTGGCGAGAGCGAAGGGCATGACCATGCTTGGCCATTCGAGAGCGGCAACCGGCGCGTGATTGAGAGTGATCGAAGCACCGGCGATTTTCGTCACTCTTCCCGTGGCAGTGTAGGTTTTCATCTTTGCGGGGCCGTCGGATGCCATATTCATGCTTCCGTCGATCGACCTGACATCGATCCCGGCCAAACTCGCTTCGGAGTCGATCAGGAACTGCCCGGAAGTGACGACCTCTTCGCCTTTGGCAAGGCCTGCCAGAATCTCGGTCCTGCCATTCGCCTCGCGTCCGATTTCGACCTCGGCTGGAAGAAAGGCGCCTTCATCCTGCTTGAGCATCACAAGATTGCGGCGGCCGGTTCGAATGACCGCCTCCGACGGTACCAGCAAGGCTCGCCGTGTGTCGGGTGAGAGCGACACCTGCGCGAACATCCCTGGCTTCAACCTGCCGCGTGGGTTCGGCAGCTCAGCCCGGACGGTGATCGTCCGGCTTGCTGTATCGGCG
>JBGCFK010000200.1:0-10181 GCA_045106875.1 Paracoccaceae bacterium
GGGCAGGATCGGTCATGGCAGCGGGGCAGTTTTCGTCCGGCAGGAAGAATGGCTTAAGCACCTAATTCTTTACGCTGTTTCAAAGACTTATGCTACCGTTGCCAACCTGAAATCAGCCTCCCGGTGAATAATCCGGGTTAATGCCGTTCCGTTGTGTTACGCATCCGACCCGCGCGCCAATCTCAAAGCCTTGGCAAATACCGTTGGCATTGCGTTGTCAGCCTGTTCGGCATCCATTGCTGCGCCTTCCGGAAGTCGTTTCACGCTGGCGCTTTCCACTGTCAGGACCAGGTGAAAATGCGTGAATGTGTGCTTGACCGCGCCAATCTTCTCCCACTTGGCCCGCAACGGGGCGTCTCCGTCCGGCGCATCGCTGCGCGAATCCCACGCTGTCGTGGGCAGTCCCAGCATGCCGCCAAGCAACCCTTTGTCCGGCCTGCGCACTGTCAACACCCGGCCTTCGTCATCAAATGCAACCCATACGTGGCCGTGCCGGATGGGTTTTGCCGCCTTGCGTCGTTTGGCAGGCAGTCGTTCTGCAATGCCCTGAACTGTTGCCAAACAGGCAGTTCGCCACGGGCATAGCGCGCAAGCAGGCCGTTTTGGCGTGCAGATGGTCGCGCCCAGATCCATCACCGCCTGGGCATAGTCGCCCGGGCGCGTCTGAGGTGTCAGCCTTGCTGCAAGTTCCTTCAGTTCAGGCTTGCTGTCCGGAAGCGGCGTTTCCACGGCGTGCAGGCGGGACATGACCCGCTCGACATTGCCATCCATCACCACGGCGGGCTGATCAAAGGCAATCGAGGCGATGGCGGCGGCCGTATAAGGGCCAATACCGGGCAGCGCACGCAAGTCATCCTCGGAATTGGGAAAGACACCGTCCAGATCGTGGCTGACAACCTGAGCGCAAGCGTGGAGGTTCCGCGCCCGCGCATAGTAGCCAAGGCCTGCCCAGGCCGCCAAAAGGTCTTCGCGCGGCGCATTCGCCAACGCATGCACATCGGGCCACCTTGTCGTGAACTTGACGAAGTAGTCGACGACGGTCGCCACCGTCGTCTGCTGCAGCATCACCTCGGATAACCAAACCCGGTAAGGATCAGGGGCAAACCCCAACTTACGCTCTGCCGGCGAAACGCGCCAAGGCATGGACCGATGGTGCCGGTCATACCAGGCCAACAGGTCCGCGGGGTTGGCTCGCGGTGATGTGATCGAGTTCTGCAACGAAAAAACCCTAACCATTCGTTCGATAGATGCCGTATCTCTGACAAGGAGTGTTGTGCAAGGTGATGCCGATGAGAAAACCGACCGGACCGCGGACAGGTAGCCGTCGTGGCAAAGGGTTCCAGAGCGCCTCTGGCGCAAGTCGTGGCCTCGTGCGAACGCTTGCCAGCAAAAAGGGCTTTGCGGAAGCCGATGTGCTGCTGCGCTGGGCAGAAATTGTTGGAGAAGCGCATTTGGGGTTGTGCCAGCCGCAAACCGTGCGGTTTTCACAGGATCGCAGTGTGGGTGCGACATTGGTCGTCGAGTGTACTTCGGCCCATGCGCCCGAAGTAGAGCATCTTTCGCCAGTGCTGATCGACCGGGTGAATCAATTCTACGGCTACCGGGCGATTGGTCGGATAAAGGTCATGCAGACTGCCGGGCTCAGAGGGTTTGCCGAAGCGCAGATGACGTTTGAAGGCGCTGATGCCGCTCCAACCTCGACGCATGAGACGAGGGCTGCTGATCTTGCCAAAGATATCCAGAACCCTGGCTTGCGTGCGGCGCTCGCCCGCATGGGTGCGCATGTGCTTGCGCAAGGTCGACCGAGCAATACATCTGACTGAACCGAATCGAACCGAACCGGACCGAGAGGACTGATATGTTTTCGACACTTTCCCGCCGCGCCCTGCTCATGGGGATGACAGCGATGCCGATGCTGGCGCTGCCAGCGCTGGCCAGCGAGCCCCGTTTCACCGATGACGTGGTGGTAGGAGATGAGAACGCGCCACTGACGGTGTTCGAGTATGTTTCGTTCTCATGCCCGCACTGCGCGAACTTCCACAAACATGTCTGGCCTGAGATAAAGGCCGCCTACGTGGACACCGGCAAGGTGAAGTTCATCTTCCGCGAGGTCTTCTTTAATCGCAATGACTTGCGGATCAGCCTGATCTCGCGTTGCGGCGGACCGGCGTCCTATTATCCGCTGGCGGATCTCTATCTGAACAGCCAGTCGACCTGGAGCCGTGCACCCGATCCGGCAACAGCGATTGAACAGGTTGCGAAACGTGCAGGAATGCCTCAGGCAACGATGACCGCGTGCGTGGCCGACGAAGACTTCCAGAAGACATTGGTCGAGAATTACCGCCGGAACGCTGAACAACATGGAATCCGGTCGACGCCCAGCTTTGTGATCGAAGGCACGACCCATGCGGGCGGCATGGCGTTCGAGGAGTTTGCGAAGCTTCTGGACGATGCCTTGTCATCTTAACCGTGTAAGGCTGCAAAACCCTATATCTTGCGGTTTTCCTGTGGATAACCACAAAATCACTGGGGTTGCCCGATTGACTCCCAGGCAACCCAAACCCCAGAATGCCCGTCCAACAGCAGTAGTTAGGATGTGGCGTGGAGTTTACGCGGCTTCGGTTGAACGGCTTCAAATCCTTTGTCGACCCGACGGATCTGGTGATCTCGTCAGGGCTGACAGGCGTTGTTGGGCCGAATGGCTGCGGCAAGTCGAATCTTCTGGAGGCGCTCCGCTGGATCATGGGCGAGAACCGCGCCAAGCAGATGCGTGGCGACGGCATGGACGATGTGATTTTCGCCGGAACGGATTCGCGGCCAACGCGTAACTCGGCCACGGTTGAGCTGGTCATCGACAATTCTGACCGACTTGCGCCTGCCCAATTCAATCAGGACGACAAGCTGGAAATCTCGCGCCGGATCACGCGTGACGTCGGCTCGGCCTACAAGATCAACAGCAAGGACGTGCGTGCGCGTGACGTGCAGATGCTGTTTGCTGATGCCTCGACCGGAGCGCACTCGCCCGCGCTGGTGCGGCAGGGGCAGATCTCGGAACTGATCAACGCCAAGCCGAAAGCACGCCGCCGGATTCTGGAAGAAGCTGCGGGCATTTCGGGCTTGTATCAACGGCGGCACGAGGCTGAGCTGAAGCTGAACGGTGCCGAGACCAATCTTGCCCGCGTGGATGACGTGATTGAACAGTTGCGAGGGCGACTTGGCGCGCTGGAACGTCAGGCAGGGCAGGCCCGGCGCTATCGGGCGATAGCTGAAGAACTGCGCCGGTCCCAAGCCGTCCTGCTCTATCTGCGCTGGAAAATCGCGCAGGAGGCCTGTCAGGCGAGTGAGGCCGAACTGACCGAAGCGACCCGTGTCGCAGCGCAAGCCGAAGGAGCAGTGCGCGCAGCCGCCAAAGCACGCGAAGAGGCGGGAGAGGCCATTGCCCCCAAACGCGAGGAGGAGACAATCGCTGCGGCGGTGCTTCAGCGCGTCACGCTTGAAGGGCAGCAGCTTGCCGGCCAGATCGAGCGGGCCGAGGCCGAGATCGAGACATTGGCCGCCCGCATGCGTCAACTCACCATGGACCTTGAACGCGAGCAGACCTTGCAGCGGGACGCAGGTGGCACGATCGCGTCGTTGGAGGAAGAACGTGACCAGCTTGGTAAGGCGCAGGACGCTCAATCGGATGCACTGGCTGAAGCGGCCGAATCGGCTCGAACAGCGGGCGAGACCCTCGCCAGTCAAGAGACTGCACTCGACCGGCTAACGGAAGAAGCGGCGCGGCTTGCAGCGCGAACGTCCGCCGCAGAACGTCGGTTGGAAGAAGCTCGCAAGACGACCGCGCGGCTGGATGCTGAAATCGCCAGCGCCGAACATGCGCGGAAAGCCGTTGCCACCGAAATCGCTGCGGCAGAGGCCGGGTTTGCACAAGCAAACACTTCCGAGGCCGCTGCTCGCACCAACGCTTCCGAAGCCGAAACCAGATTGACCGAGGCAGAGGCCCAACGGGCAACCGCTCAGGAAACCGAAGGCGATGCGCGTGCAGCACTTGCTGATGCCGAAGGTGAGACCAGCGCGTTGGCGGCTGAGGTCCAGGGGTTGGAAAAGCTGCTGGCCCGCGACGCCAAGGATGGCGCAAAGCTCATAGATCGCCTGACAGTCGAGCCGGGCTTCGAAGTTGCGCTGGGGGCTGCGCTGGGCGAAGACCTGAACGCTGACACGGTTGATGACACCTCCGAGACTGGCTGGCGCACTCTGCCGCCATACCCCTCGCCAACGTCTCTCCCTGCGGGCGTCTCGCCGCTTGCCAATCATGTGACCGGTCCGGATGCTCTGGTGCGTCGTCTGGAGCAGACAGGCCTTGTCGCGGCCTCTGACGCGCCGAACGTTCAAGCAGATCTCCAACCCGGTCAGCGGATCGTAACGCGGGAAGGTGCTGTCTGGCGCTGGGATGGTTTGCAGGTCGAGGCAGGAGACGGCTCGACATCCGCAGCGCTGCGCTTGCAACAACGCAACCGGCTGATTGGTCTGAAGACTTCTCTGGAAAGGGCGCAAGCTCTCCGTGCCAAAGCGTCCGAAGTACATCAGTCAGCGCAAGCTGGGCTGAAAACGGCCAACGAGGCCGAGGTGGAGGCGAGAAACACGCGTCGCTCCACGGATCAGGCCGCAGCCGAGGCGCAACGGGCGCTGGGCCGTGCCGAGACGGATCTGGCACGATTGAAATCCAAGCAAGCAAGCCAGGGCGAGGCGCTGGAAGCGCGCCAGAACGAGCTTGAGACGGCATCGGCAGCCTTGGCCGAAGCCGAGGCCGCCCTCTCTCAACTCGCTGATGTGGGAGAGGCACGCAAGGCGGTCGAATTGCAGCGCGGCGAAGTGGATCTCGCTCGGACTGCCATGCTTTCGGCGCGGGGCAAATCCGATGAACTGCGGCGGGCGGGCTTGGCTCGTGAGAAGCGGTTGGCCGAACTGGAACGGGAATTGGCTACTTGGCGAGATCGCCTGTCCAATGCGGGCGAACGAATCGGTGAGTTGACCGAGCGTTTGGGGGACACCGAAGCCCGGCAGGCCGAGATCAAGGATGAACCCGGACGATTGGCTGAACGGAAGGGCGGGCTTCAGGGCGAACTGGATGCGGCCGAGACCCGGCGCAAGGCGTCTGCAGATGCTCTGGCCGAAGCGGAGACATCGTTGCGACGTACTCAGGACGTCGAGCGAGAGTCTGAGCGCGAGGCCTCGACCCGCAGGGAGGCGCGCGCCCGCGTCGAGGCGACGTTGGAAGGATTGGCCGAACGGCTCGACGCCGCTGCCGACGAAATCCGCAGCGAGCTGGAAGTCGAACCCCAAACCCTGTTGGAAACCTTTGAAGCCGAACCCGAGGATCTGCCCAAAGTCGATGTGGTTGAAGCCGATGTCGCAAGACTCCGTCGGCAGCGCGATGCACTCGGCTCGGTCAACCTGCGTGCCGAGGAAGACGCTGCTGAAGTTCGCGAGGACCTTGAGGGCATTCAGACCGAGAAAGCGGATCTGGACGAGGCAATCGCCAAACTGCGCAAAGGCATTGCCGAGCTGAACAAGGAAGGCCGAGAACGACTGCTGGCTGCTTTTGAAACCGTGAACAAGCGGTTTGCGAGCCTGTTCCGGCACTTGTTTGGCGGCGGCGAGGCCCGGCTGGTCATGGTCGAGTCGGACGACCCTCTGGATGCGGGGCTGGAAATCCTGTGCCAGCCTCCGGGAAAGAAGCTGTCTACGCTTTCACTGCTGTCAGGCGGCGAACAGACCCTGACTGCATTGAGCCTGATCTTCGCTGTATTCCTGTCGAATCCGTCTCCGATCTGTGTGTTGGACGAAGTGGATGCTCCGCTGGACGATTCCAATGTCACCCGGTTCTGCGATCTGCTTGACGAGATGCGTCGGCTTACCGAGACAAGGTTCCTGATCATCACACACCACGCCACTACCATGAGCCGCATGGATCGCTAGTTTGGCGTGACCATGGTGGAGCGCGGCGTGAGCCAGCTGGTCTCGGTCGATCTTGCAAGTGCGGCACGGATGGTTGAGGCCTGACTCGAGGACTTTCCAGTAGCAGGACTGTTTCACGTGAAACGTATAACCGGAAGTGAACGACCTGCCGTTCTATTTAGAATGGATTAACCATCTGGCCCAACGGCTGAATATAACTGGCCTGTTGTGTAATTCGCCTGACCCATGCACTGTTGAAATGGCGGTCTTGGCAACGTGCTTGGGACGGCCGGGAATTAAGGTCCTGAATGCCTTCCGTGGGACCGTACGAAAAAAGTGAAGGCGTGAGATCTCTGGGAGGAGACCATATGTTCATGAAGAAACTAGCCGGCGCAGCTGCGCTCGGCGTATCGACGGCCATCGCATTCGGTGCCGTCGCTTATGCGGAGACTGTGATCCGTGTTCAGTCGGTGATCCCTGCCAAAGCCGACGAAGTGTTCATGTTGAACGAATTTGCGGCTGACGTTGCTGCACTTACCAACGGCTCGCTGAAAATCGAAGTCCTTCCGGCTGGCGCGGTTGTCGGTGTCAAGGAAACACTGGACGCTGTCGACAGTGGCCTTCTCGAGGGCGGCTTCGCGTGGACGCACTACTGGTCGGGCAAGCACCCTGCAGCCATGCTGTTTGGCTCACCTGTTGCGGGCGCTGGCGTCGGCATCGACAATATCGCATTCGTCAGCTGGTTCCAGTATGGCGGTGGCAAGGAACTCTATGACCAGCTCTGGGATGAGATGGGCATGAACATCAAGGGCTTCATGCTGCAGCCAGTTGGTCCCGACGCTCTCGGCTGGTTCAAAGAGCCGATCACATCGATGCATGACTTCCGCAAGTATCGCTTCCGGACGCCTCCAGGCATCCCAGGCCAGACCTACAAGGACATCGGAGTTGCCTCGGTCGCCATGGGCGGCGGTGATATCCTGCCAGCGTTGGAAAAAGGCACGATCGACGCTGCTGAGTGGTGCTGCCCGAAGCCGGACTCGGTGTTTGGTTTTCAAAAAGTGCTGAAGCACTACTACCTGCAGGGTCTGCACCAGGTGGTCGTGAACGCCGACCTTTACCTGAACGGTGACGTCTACAACGGCCTGACTGATCTGGAAAAGAAAGCTCTGGAAGTCGCGGCGAACGCTTCGCTGTCGAAAGCCATGTCCTACCGGATCTATGAGAACGGCAAGGCTCTGAAGGATCTGGTCGAGAACCACGGCGTGATCCTGCACGACACTCCGGCAGACTACTTCCCAGCGTACATGAACGCTGCGAAGGCATCGCTTGAGAAGAACGCCGCCGAAAACCCGTTCTTTGCCGAGGTCTGGCAGAGCCAGAAAGACTTCGCTGCCATCGCGGTTCCGTTCTGGGCCGGCGCACAGGCATCGAACGCAGCTCTGGGCAAGGCATTCGCTGACAGCGTCAAGTAAGTGCGGCTAACGCGCTTACCTGAAATCTACGCGGTGGCCCGTTCGGGCCCCGCGACCCCGGTCTCCGCCAGTCTTCTTGATGGCCAAGGGTTCCGGACAGTGTCGCGTACCGAAGACGAACTATCGATCGTGGCGCCTGAAGGCGACGTTGCCGGTATGGATACGATCGACGGTGGCTGGAATTGCTTCAAGCTTCATGGGCCGTTTGCATTTGACGAAGTGGGTATTGTTGCCGGGCTCTCTAAGTCCCTGGCAGAACGCAAGATCGGGATTTTTGTAATCTCGACCTATGACACAGATTATATCCTGGTGAAGCAGGAGAACGCTGCGGACGCCGCCGCGGCGTGGATCGAAAGCGGCCATATGGTCGACTGAGAAAAGCCGTCACGAACGGCAAGAATGAGCGGCATACCGCCATTGCAGGGGGAATGAGATGTCCAACACAACCAACCAGACCGATGTTGGCGAACTGGAGATCACGGACGAACTGATCGCCGAGCGCCGGGCCGAGAAACCGGGTGAGACGCCCGAAGACATGACGCCCTGGCAACGTCCGATCACGGCGTTCATTGATGTCATGAACCTCTGGGCCGGGCGGATCTTCTGTATCCTGCTGATCCCTCTGATCTTTGCAGCTGTCTACGAGGTTGTCTCGCGTACGGCATTCGGGATGTTAGCCGCCAACGACATGGCCGACACCGCCCGCGCTTGGGGGCTGGGTCCGACGCTTTGGGTCTATGATGTCAGTCGCATGCTGGGCGGCGTGCTGTTCATGGGGGCCGCTGGCTACGCCCTGCTGCGCGGCGTGCATATCCGGGCAGATTTCCTTTATCGGAACTGGTCTCTAAAAGCGCAGGCCACAGTCGATGCCAGCCTCTATCTGGCGTTCTATTTCCCGGCGATGCTGTTCTTCTTCTGGAGCGCGCTGGACTATACATGGGGCACGTTCAACCCAAGCAACGGTTTCGCCTATACCGGTTGGGAGCGGCTGTCTGACAGCACCTGGGCGCCTGTCTTGGGACCGGCTCGTGCCGCCATGCCGTTGGGCGCGTTGCTGCTGTTCTTGCAGGGATTCCCCGAGTTGTTCCGTGCCTTCCACCAGATGGGTAAGGAGCGTGAGCGACAGTTCACGCGTTTTCTGCCGGTCTATCTGATCGTACTAGCAGTTGCCTTCTTCGGGGTTTTCTTCCCGGCAACCCTTGGAGCGCTCCTGCCCGATGCAGTTGGTGAGTTCTGGCAGGGCCTCTTTGGCCGCAACGGGTCGCTGGTTCCTGACAAGACCACCATCGGACTGATCATGCTGGGTGCGATGCTGTTCTCGATCTTTGTCGGCTTCCCGATCTCGTTCACACTGATCTTCCTCGGCTTCATTTTCAACACATGGGGTTTCAACACCAAGGTCACGTTCTTCCTGCTGACGGCAAAGACGAACGAGACGATGCTGGATGATCAGCTTGTCGCTGTGCCGCTGTTCATCTTCATGGGCATCATGATGGAGAAGGCGGGTCTGATGGAGCGGCTGTTCAACGCGATCCAGTTGATGATGAGCCGTGTGCGGGGGGCGCTGTTCATCGCGGTGCTGTTTGTCTCGACCATCTTCGCGGCAGCGACCGGCATCGTCGGAGCGTCCGTCACGATCCTCGGCATCATGGCTGCACGGACGATGAACAAGTCCGGTTACGACGTGAAACTTGCGGCAGGCACAATCACCGCAGGCGGTACTCTTGGTATCCTGATTCCGCCGTCGATCATGCTGATCGTCATGGGTCCGGTGCTGGAGGTGCCGGTGACCGACCTGTTCCGGGCTGCGATAATCCCGGGCATCATGCTGGCGACGCTCTATCTGATTTACGCAATTGGACGTTGCTGGATCAACCCTGACCTCGGTCCGATCCTGCCTGAAGACGAGCAACCTGAAACATCCCCATATTATGCACTCGAAGTGCTAGCGGTTCTCAGTTCGCTCTTCGTCTTCATATGGCTTTGTGTTGAGGGCGCCTCTGGCAATCTCGGCTTCTTCCCGTTGGGCGGTCTGGTCATTCCAGTGGCTTGGCTTGGTGTCATGTTCGGCGTCTTTATCTGGATGCGGGCCGCGAAACCGGGAGGCTTCTACTTCTCGGACCTTTGGTATGAGTTCTTCATGGGACTCGTCCCCCCCACTGTGTTGATCGCTTTCGCGCTGGGCTCGATCCTGGCTGGGTGGGCAACACCCGTCGAGGCCTCGGCCTGCGGTGCATTCGGTTCAATCCTGCTGTCGCTGGCCTATCGCAAGTTCACCATCCCGGGCGGCTATGACGCGATGATCAAAACACTCGAGATAACAGTGCTGATCATGTTCCTGGTCGCGGCCTCAAACTTCTTCGGCGCCGTGTTCTCGAACCTCGGGACGCCGAAGATGCTGACCGAGCTGTTGCTGTCCTTTAATTTGTCACCAGGTTGGACGATGTTCATGATCCTGGCGCTGATCTTTCTGTTGGGTTGGCCATTAGAGTGGGTGCCGATCGTGCTGATCATTGTGCCGATCATGCTGCCCGTCGTCGAAAGCCTCGACTTCGGCATGGAGCGCAATGACCTCTTGATCTGGTTCGCGATCCTTGTGGCGGTCTGTTTGCAGACGGCATGGCTCAGTCCTCCGGTCGCTCTTTCGGCCTATTTCCTGAAGGGCGTGGTGCCCGAATGGGACCTCAAGGACATCTATCTCGGGATGATGCAGTTCATGGTGATCCAGCTCATCGGCCTGATCTTGATCTTCAA
>JBGCFK010000201.1:0-4702 GCA_045106875.1 Paracoccaceae bacterium
GCACAGTATGTTTATCAATCGAGCACTGCGCCCGATTTGGATCCGACCGCTTCGACAGCTCGACAAAGCTGCTATTCTTACGTCGATCCCGGAAGCTGCACGGGAGATAGTCTGGACCTGTCGTTCCCCAATTGAAAGCAATGGCGAATTCCAACCATGCGGCACATGCGACGCCTGCAAGCTACGCCCGCACAATGCTACCCTGCCTAAATCCCCGTCGACGGTATGAAATAGGAACGAGAAAACGTCACGCCAACGTCAGGCTTTACAACGTTTCTGCGTCCGCGATCTCAAGCGCACGGTCGAGAATTTCCAGACCCAAAAGCATATCTTCTGGCGTAATATTCAACGGTGGTGTCAGGCGGAGGACATTGGAAAAAAACGACAGGTATAGGCCATTGTCCATGGCAAAGCCCATCATGTCAGTCATCACTTTTGCCGCCTTCCCCTTGGCAGCGAAAGGCACCAGTGGTTCACGGGTTTCACGGTTATTCACAAGTTCAATGCCGTTGAACATGCCAAGGCCTCGAACTTCGCCAATCGACTGGTGTTTCTCGGCCAGTTTGTGCAGCTCGGCGCGCATGAGTTCTCCCACCGTGGTCGCATGTGCAAGCGTGTCTTCCTCTTGCATGGCGCGGATGGCGGCAATCCCCGACGCACAGGCCAGCGGATGCCCCGCATAGGTCAAACCGCCGGGCAGAGCGTTGCTGCGCAGCCAGTCATGAATTTCAGTCGTCACCGACATGGTTCCCAGTGGCACATAGCCGGAATTGATGCCCTTGGCCGCCGTCAGAATATCAGGCGTAACGCCCCAATGTTCGACGGCGAACCACTCTCCGGTGCGACCAAAGCCAGCCATCACCTCATCACAAATCATTAGAATACCGTATTTGGAGCAGGTCTCCCGGATCGAATGCATATATCCGTCGGGTGGCACGATGATACCGTTTGTACCCACAACCGGCTCAAGGATTACTGCTGCGACCGTATCGGGATCTTCATACATCAGGATCTCTTCCAGATGCGGACCTCCTTGACAGATCGGGCAATCCGCCGGGTCTTTGTGGCCAGAGGACATACGGTAGGTGTAAGGGTCGAACATGCGGACCACACCGGGCATATCCGCACGGGTCAGATGGTGCCTGGGATCTCCCGTAAGGCTCAGCGTTCCGCCCGTGCCGCCGTGATAAGACCGATACCGCGCGATGACCTTTGTACGCCCGGTCACATGTCTTGCTAGCCGGATTGCAAGCTCGTTCGCAGCCGCGCCGCCGGTGGTAAAGAATGTCGAGCTGATCCCGTCAGGTGTAACATCGTTCATCAGCGCTGCGAGTTCCGAACGCACGTCCGACCCCATCGCCGGCCCGATGTAGCAAAGCCTGTCGGCCTGATCCTTTATGGCCTGAACAATTCTGGGATGCTGATGGCCAAGATTGGCATTCACCAGTTGTGACTGGAAATCGAGATAACGCTTTCCATCACTGTCCCAAAACCAGCTGCCCTTGGCTCCGGCAATGACCCTTGGTCTTGCGCCCTGCGTAGACCAGCTTTGCAAGTAGTGGTCGGCATGCATTTGCTGGACCCACTCCGGATCGTGGCTGGGGTAGGTATTGCCGAAGTCTTCCATGGGACACTCCTTATGATGTGTCTGGCTGTCGCAGGTCATGCCAGATGGGCGAGCGCTGTGCCCAACGCCTCGGGATCCGGTGATACGCCCAGACCGGGTGTTTCGGTCGGCGCAATGCGTCCGTTCTTCCGCGAGGGCGCAAGCGGATCAAGGCGTGGATGTACGTAGTGGCTCAGGTCACAGGTATTTAGAATCCCGCGCGCGGGAGTACTCGCGGCCAGATGAAGGGAAGCAGCCGTAGTTATGTCACTGCCCCAAGTGTCTTCGATGCACATCTTTGTTCCCAGGTGCAGGCACAGATCCCGGATCTGTCGCATCCGGCTCAGACCTCCCATCTTTGACAGCTTGAGCGCGGCTGCATCCATGCATCCGAATTGATGAGCCTCGTACACCGTCGCCATGTCGCGCGCGCATTCGTCGAGCTTCATGGGAAGACCAGTTGCAGCTTTGACATGGGCGCATTCCTTGATCGTCGCGCAAGGTTGTTCCAACATGACATCCTGGTCCGCGACGGCTCTGCCCACGCGCGTCGCAGTCAACGCATCGCAGCCGCAATTCCAATCACCGTAGACCAGGGGTTCAGGGCCTACGGCTGCACGCACAGATTTCAGCCGTTCTACATCGGCCAACCAATCCGCATCCGCCCCCAGTTTTACCTGAAATTGCGTGATGCCGGAGGCTTGCGCCTCTTTTGCAATCCGCGCCATCTCTTCTGGCGCGACACAGGTGATGGAATGATAAAGCGGCAAATCCTGAACCGCCCGTCCACCCAGCAAAGCATAAAGCGGCAAGCCCGCCGCCTTGGCGGTGAGGTCCCAAAGTGCAGTATCGAGCGCTGATTTGGCGTAGCCGTGCCCGGGCAAGTGGGCCTCCAACCGTCGCATCAGTGCTTCGGGGCCAACGGGGTCCGCGCCTATGAGAACCGGCAGCATTTCCGTGATGGCAGGTAAAACCCCTTTCGAATAAGCCGGCAAGTAGTGCGGGATCGGGCATACTTCCCCCCATCCCGAATGATCCGTATCCGTGTCCAGCTGGATCACAATGGTCGTCACATCGCCACAGGTCTTGCCGTCGGCCATGTGATAAGTCGCATGACTGCGCAGGGACACTTCCCAGAGGGTGATACCGGTGATTTTCACATCCGGTACTCCGCGACCGGAGCGCCAAGGGCACCTTCGTCAGGCTCAACCCCGAGACCCGGCGCCTCTGGCAAATGCAAATGACCATCGGTCGCACGCGAGCCCTGCCCCGCTGCTATGTCGATGGTAATCATATCCTGACACGCCCAAACAGCACGCATATGGGCGTCTGGTACAGTCGCAGCGAGATGCAGCGCTTCGGTGTCGGCCAGAACGGAACCGCCAGTCGCCATAACAAACATATCAATTCCGTGAGCAAGCGCCACGTCCCGGATCCGTGCGGCCTTTGTCAGCCCGCCAACACGGTTGAGCTTGATACCGAAAACCTCTGCCAGCCCATCACGTGCAATCCGCGCCGCATCCTGCAGTGTCACCAGCGTTTCATCCACGCTGACAGCCGCCGCGTGCAAAGGTCTTATGGCCGCGATGTCGTCAAGCGTCTCGCAAGGCTGCTCGAAGGTCACAGAAAGTTCTTCGGTTGCGCGCATCACCTGCAGCGCCTGCGCCCGGCTCCAGCCCCGGTTTACGTCATAAAGGATGATTTCGTTGTCTGGCCGGAGTGCTTCGACGTCCCGGATACGCGCAATGTCGCGCGCTGTATCGCCGCCGATCTTTACCGAATGAGCAACATAGCCACGGTCACGATAACGCTTGAGTACCTCGCGTGTCTCCTCCACCGTCTTCGCCCCTACTGACGAGGCTATGGGTTGCGGCCGTCTCGACCCGCCACCCATCAGGTCGGCAATGGGCAGCCCCGCAATCTGACCAGAGATGTCCCAGCACGCCATATCGATCGGCGATTTCGCGTAGAGATGTCCTGGCAAAGCAAGATCCATCGCGCGTTCGACTTCCAGCACCTTGCGCGGATCAAGGCCCAGTACAAAAGGCGCAATGGTCTCGAGGCCAGCCCGAATACCTGGGCCGTGGGCCGGAACATAGGTATGACCCCAAGGCGTGCCTTCACCCCAGCCGGTTATCCCCGCGTCCGTCGTGACCTTGACCAACGTTGCGTCCAGACGTTCGAACTTCAGACGGCCGCCCGAAAGCCAATAGGGGTGTTCCAAAGGCAAATCGACCTGATAGACTGTGATCGCGATGATCTTCATGGCAAAATTACCTGATTATCTGGGCCGCTCAGGTCTCTCGTCCGTCCTTGCCCTCGATGACCTTTCCGATGACAAGCTCCCAGATCATCAGTGCGGCAAAAATCCATCCGTCGACCGCGGCAATCTGCGGTCCGCCAATAAACGAATTTGGCGTGATCAGGAATGTTTCGACCGCCTGGAAAATGCTCGCGGAACTTGCCGCAACCCAGCCAAGCATAGGCATTCGTTCCGCCGTTTTCGGCATCGAAAGCCCTTAGTTTAGCGATTAAACTATAAAAGAAACGGATGTTGGATCGCCAAATTGCGACGAAAACAAGGCGGCTGTTTACAAGATTTGATGCTCTCAAGCTCATGCTGAATACTCCGCCACCGGCCGGCCGAGGCTCTGCCAATCGGGTGTCACTCCAAGGCCGGCGGCATCCGGCGCATAGAGCTTTCCCTCGCGCGCAACCGCACCCCCGACGCCGGTCGACGCCGTGTTGTAATTCATCAGATCCGTTGTATTGTGTAGATACTCCGACGGCGTAGACGCGGCGAAATGCGCCACGACCGCCGTCGCAATCTCTCCGCCCCAAGTGTCTTCGCAAACAACGGGCATGCGGTGCGCAACGAGGTAATCCCGTACGCGATGCGATTTGCTGAGCCCTCCTAGGTTCGACAGTTTAAGGCAGCAAATCTCTGCCCCGCGGTCCACCACGATCTGTTGGGCGGCGGTCAGGCCGGTCACACATTCGTCCAGCTTCATAGGCTGTTCCGCAACGCGACGAACCTGCTGGCATTCGGCATAGGTACGACAAGGTTGCTCGAGGATGAAATCGAGATCCCGGGTC
>JBGCFK010000202.1:0-10074 GCA_045106875.1 Paracoccaceae bacterium
TTGTCCGCATGCGCCAGGTGCTGGATTGGGTTGGTCATATGGCTGGAGAACCTGTCCGAAATCTCGATCCGCTTGATGCACGCGGCCAGGCGGAGACCGGCTGAAGCCGGTTGCATTCGTATTGATCAATCCAGGACCAACCTCCGGCCAGGCACCACTGGGTGGACGTGGATTGATTGTCTCTGCACCTGCCTCAGGGCAGGGCAAGACAACCGTCACGCTTGGCCTGTTAACGGCTCTGCGACGGCGGGGTGTTCAGGTGGTGTCTGCCAAATCAGGGCCTGACTACATCGATCCGGCATTCCATGCGGCTGCAACAGGGGCACCTTGCATCAATCTGGATAGTTGGGCGATGTCGCTGCAGAGCATTCAGTCGCGAGCACCCTCGGGCGAGGTTTTAGTGATCGAGGGTGCTATGGGCTTGCTGGATGCCGCGGTGGGCGCCGCGCCCGGTGGCCCCGGGTCCACTCAGGCCGTTGCAGAGGCGCTGGAGCTTCCTGTCATTCTGGTCGTCGATGTTGCCCGAATGGGCCAGAGTGTCGTTGCGGTCGTAGACGGATTCAACCGGGCAGGTCCGCGCCCACTTGCCGGAGTGGTCCTGAACCGGTTGGGTAGCGCACGTCATGCAGAAATGGTGCGCCACGCTGTCGAGCCAGTGGCGCCTGTTCTCGGACTGCTGCCCCGCCGGGAAGATCTATCCATGCCATCCCGGCATCTGGGGCTTGTTCAAGCTGTCGAGCATCCGGACCTGCGCGCATTTCTAAACCGTGCAGCTGATTGGATCGAGGAAGGCTGTGACCTTGACCGAATACTCCGTACCGCAACCCCCGTCACAAGGTCGACGAATTTGGTGGCGTGTTGCCGCCCGCTTGGTCAGAGGATCGCAGTTGCATGCGACGAAGCGTTTGCCTTTGCCTATCCGCATATGCTGGCCGATTGGCGCAGTCAGGGTGCAGAGGTCCTGCCTTTTTCGCCGTTGGCGGACGAGCCTCCGCCAGCTGGCGCAGATGCCGTGTTCTTGCCCGGTGGCTACCCCGAGCTTCATGCAGGGAAGCTGTCGGGCGCTCATGCGTTCCTCGCAGGGCTCGCGTATGTGGCCGGCCGTGGTGGGCTGATCTACGGTGAGTGCGGTGGGTATATGGTGCTGGGCCAAGGGCTTGTCGATGCGGGTGGCCAACGCCACGCCATGGCGGGTTTGTTACCATTGGAGACGAGCTTTGCTGAACGCAAACGGCACTTGGGCTACCGGGAATTGGGAGCGGCAGATGGTCCGCTTGAAGGGCAGTATAGGGGACATGAATTTCACTATGCATCGACAATCAAGGCCGATGGCACACCGCTGTTTCAGGTCAAGGATGCAGCGGGCACGAAACTTCCGCCCACTGGCCTGATCTCGGGCCGGGTCATGGGCTCGTTCGCGCATATCATCGAAGGGAGAAGTGCGACCTAGGCTGGAACTTTTCGCTTTGGCCTCAGAATGTGCGGATGCGCACCATCGTAAAGCGCGCTGTCGCGGAAATCTGTCTCGCGAAGTGCGGGGCCAATCAGGATAAGTGCAGTGCGGGTGATCTTCTCGGCGCGCACCTGATCGCGGAGTGTCTCCAGCGTCGCATGGATGAACAACTGGTCGGGCCAACCCACGCGGTAGGCGACGACCACGGGGCAATCCGCGCCATAATGCGGCGTGAGTACGCGTTCGATTTCGAGCAGGTTTCGGATCGACAGATGGATCGCCAGGGTCGCGCCGGTGCGTGCGAGGTTCTCCAGATCCTCGCCAGGTGGCATTGCAGAAGATTTCATGGCGGTGCGGGTCAGGATAACCGTCTGGGCAACTTCGGGCACCGTCAATTCCTGACCGAGTGCGGCTGCAGCCGCTGCGTAGGCCGGGACGCCTGGAACAATTTCGTAGGGAATGCCAAGCGCCTTCAGCCGTCTGATCTGCTCGGCGATCGCTCCGTAGAGCGAAGGGTCGCCCGAGTGCACGCGCGCCGTATCCTCGCCGCGTTCATGTGCCGCTGCGATTTCGGAGATAATCTCGTCCAGCGTCATAGGGGCGGTATCCAACACGCGCGCATCTGCGGGTGCAGCCGTCACAATTGCATGCGGGACCAATGACCCAGCATAAAGGCAAAGCTGACAGGACTGGATCAGCCGCAGTCCTTTCACCGTGATAAGATCCGGGTCGCCGGGCCC
Source organism: Paracoccaceae bacterium (assembly GCA_045106875.1). GTDB lineage: Bacteria > Pseudomonadota > Alphaproteobacteria > Rhodobacterales > Rhodobacteraceae > Thermohalobaculum. Next base: position 2,194 of record JBGCFK010000202.1, read on the forward strand.
GGCGCCTATGAAATGAACCGTCATATCCCCGTCCTTCGTCCTTCAAACCGGGGTTTGGCCCCGATTGTGATCTATTCCACACCGTTTGCCGTCTGCACTTCTCTGAGAAATCCGATCATCAGCGCAAGCTGATCGTCAGACACGTTCTTCATGGCCGGCATATCGCCAAAGGGCCAATTTCGCGCCGAGGCACCATGGCGCACTGCGTTCATGATCTGAGCGTCGCGAAACACTTCCTCGCCATAGAGCGCGTGGATCAGAACCGGACCCACATCCGAGCCTTCGCCATAGGCACCATGACAGCTTCCACAGGCCGCGGCGAAGTGCTCGCGCCCGGTATGCGCTCGGCTGGACAGATTCGGAATCACCAGATGTGCCGATGAGCCATCACCATCGGGTGCATCCCCTCCACCAACTGCCAGAAACACTGCAGCAGGTGCGGCAACAACTGTCAGTGTGATCGCAATCGCACGATTCATGAGATCCCGTCCGAAGCGCTTTTATCTGCATGTTTGGCGGCATATCCACGCGGAGTGAACATGCGCGGCTGCCCCCCGACCTTGACATTGCGGGTTTGGGAAGAACCCACCAGCACAACTGTCATCATGTCCACCTCCTCGACCCGAACGTCGGCAATGGTGGTCAGACGCAGGGATTCATCCGGCCGACCAAGGCTTCGCGCCAGCAGGACCGGCGTTGTCGATGGACGATGCCCGCAAAGCGTATCAATCGCTTTAACAAACAGATCTTTGCGTCGTTTCGAGACAGGGTTGTAGAAAGCGATGACAAAATCGCCCATCGCGGCGGCTTCGATCCGTCGTTCGATATCGGTGCGCGGGGTCAGTAGATCCGATAGCGAGATGGCGCAGAAGTCATGTCCCAGCGGTGCACCAATCCTGGCGGCTGCGGCTTGCAACGCCGAAATGCCAGGGGCGGTGACGACCTCGACCCGGCGGGCCGCGCCTGACACCCCCCTGGGGGTGCCGTACTCGGGGCGGGCCATCAGTTCATAGACCAGTGCGCCCATGGCATAGATGCCCGCGTCCCCCGAACAGATGAGTGCAATGTCCCGGCCTTTTGCCGCTTCTTCCAACGCATAGCGACAGCGGTCTTCCTCGCCACCCAGAGGGAAATCGGCGCGGGGCTTGCCAATGGCCAGCGGCCCAAGCAGGTCGATATAGAAGCCATAGCCCACCAGCTCATCTGCTTGTGCAACCAGGCGCGAGGCCTCGGGTGTGCGCCATGCTGCTTGTCCCGGGCCGATCCCTATCAGGCTGACCTGACCACGTTGGCGCCCGGGCAGATCGACGAGGGGTTCAGATGCACGTGCCAGGGCCACTGTCGCGTTGGCAGATTTCTGCTTCTCGACAATAAGGTTGCCGCTTGGCCCGACGGTAGCCAGTGCAGCGCCTTCCGCAACGCCGTGACAGCCGACCTCGGCGAACACGATGTCTGAAGGGTTGGCGAGGCGCGGCGTCTCTGCCTCCAGCTCTGCAGCCGAGAAGATCCGAAACGGCACGCCAAGCTTTCCTGCGACGGCCAGCATGGCGGTCTCGTCAGCCTTCAGATCAAGGCTGGCAACTGCGGCGATTTCATCTTGGGCACATCCTGCGGCAGCAATAGCGGAGGCAACAAGGTCGCTGAGCTCCTCGGCAGGGCAATCGCGCGCGCATCCTACGCCGATCACGATACTTTGTCGAAAGAACGTCAGGCTGAGATTCGAGCTCGTCAGTATCGCGCCGGGTTTGTCAGTTGGTGAAGGTTTCGTGAAAGGCTCCAGCCATTTGCGAAGCTCTGCCGCATCCCTGCCTTCAAGCTGGGGCCGTGTGCCCTCGAGCAATGCCGCAGCCATTGGTTTGGCGGCCTCCGGATTGGCGAGGGTCCATCCTGCAGGCGGCTCGTCCAGAGCAATTCCGAACCGCGTGTCGCCCGCAGTGGTGATCGCTGCGGAACCATGGATCTCGGTCGCGATATCATGCGCAAGCGTGTTCGCGCCGTGGTGCCCGGCGATCAGGGGTACCACGTGTGCACCGTCTTCTGACACGGCGATAACGGGTGGCTCGGAGTGTTTTTCAGATAGGAAAGGTGCGATCGCACGGATCAGGATCCCTGCCGCGCAAATGCCAATGATGGGACGTCCGGATGCGAACAGCGCGCGCAGATGCTCCATTGTGCTGTCGAACGTTATTTCTGTATCGACGCGCCGCGCCAGTCCGTGCACTTCGCCTCCGAGCATCGCAGCAATGCGTTCCGCAAGCTGGGTGCTGGCATTTGTCAGGGTGACGACAGCAGGGGTCAGGTCAGCCACGGATCGGCTCCCTTGTTGATGAGGATCATTGAAAAATATGGAGCTTCGGCGGGCGCGTCGGCCAGCGCATTTACAGTTTGGGCGTTCATCGAAGCGCGTTCGACATAGCCTGATTGTCCCGTCAGACCCATCGTCTCGATCAGCGCCCGCAGGCGTGGCAGATGGCGGCCCACTTTCATGATGGATACAGCATCAGCGGCCTCAATTCGAGCGCGCAGCATCTCGTCTGCCAAGGTCCCCGGCAGCACGGTCAGCACGTCATTGCGCGCTACAAGCGGGCGCCCCAGCGCCGCTGCGCAGGCCCCAAGCGACGAGACGCCTGGCACAACCTCGACCGGATGTGCTTCGGACAATCGTGCGAAGAGGTACATGAACGAGCCATAGAAGAACGGGTCGCCCTCGCAAAGCACGGCCACGTCAGTGCCTGATGACAGATGCTCTGCGATCTGTTCTGCCGCCTCGGCATAGACTTTCTGGGCGGGAAAACGCTCGGTTTGCATTGGCACGATCATGGGGATCTCAGTGGCCTCTGGCGGGATCACGTTTGCCGCAATGGCACGCGCCAGCGATGGCCCGGTATCGGGTGCCGGATAGGCGATCACTCGCGCTGTGCTGATCAGCCGGTGAGCCTTCAGAGTCATCAGTTCCGGATCGCCGGGGCCCAATCCGATGCCGTAGAGCTTGCCTGTCATCTCTGGTACTCAGTGGAAGCTGGCCCTGTCGCTGGGGCGACCCCTCTTGATGGATACTCGGCTGTCCGAATGCGTGTGCAGATGGCCGTACTTGGTGCCCGTCGGTCAGTGTTGCTCATTTGATCAGCGCCCATTGCGTTACAGGCATAGCGGGGCGCCAACCATTGAGATGTCCCACCGGGCCAGCGGTGGTGGTCGGAATGCGGGCCAGCTCTCCACCAAACCGGGCTTGCAGGGCCAGCAGGATCGCCTCGGATTCCAGGGTCACGGCGTTGGCAACCAATCGCCCACCTTCCGGCAAGGCGTTCCAGCAATGCTCGAATGTTGCCTCTGAAAGACCGCCGCCAATGAATACGGCGTTCGGCTTGCGCAGATCGGGTCTCGTCCCTTCTGGAGCAGGCAAATCTGCGAATGCCTCGGGTGCGCGGGCGTGAAGCAGTTCCAGCCGGGGGGTGCCAAGGATTCTGGCATTCTCGCGCGCGATTGCCAGCCGGGTCGGATTTGGGTCAATCCCAATCGCCATGGCTTCAGGCGCTGCGCGCATCCATTCGATAGCGACAGAGCCGCACCCGACACCGATATCCCACAACATCTCGCCCCGCGCCGGCAACAATCGGGCCAGAGTTGCCGCGCGCACTGTGCGCTTTGTGATCTTGCCATCATGTTCGAAGGCCTCGTCCGGCAGGCCGGGCGTGCGGGCCAGAGCTTGTCGGGGCTGTCCCTTGCAAGCCACTGCCAGCGTGTTGAACGCGGGCAGAATCTCGGCAGAGTCAGAGCTGGCCCATGTAGTCGCTGTCGCTTCGAAGCGGCTTTCGGAAGGTCCACCCAGTGCACCCATCACGACCAACTCGGATGCACCATACCCCCTGTCTTCCAGCAGGCGCGCGACCTCGCCCGGTGTCTCGGATCCTGCGGTCAGGATCAGAAGCTGCGCACCCGGCCAGAACCAGGGAATGATCTGCTCGGTCGGCCTGCCATGCGCTGTCAGTGTGTCGACATCCGCCAGCGACCAACCCATCCTTGCAGCAGCCCATTGAAAGGCGGAAAGTTGCGGGTGATAGGTGATTTCATGCGCGGGGATGGCACGCGCGAGCCGCGCACCGATAGAATACCAGAGCGGGTCGCCCGTTGCGAGGATCACCAGTCGGGTACCACGTCGTGAGCCAATCTGGTCGATCAGCGCATCAAACGGGTGGGGCCAGGCGATCCGGTCTGCGGTGATGTCTGGTGTCAGAGCATGATGACGATCGCCGCCAATGATACAGTCCGCGCGTTCCAGCGCGTTACGGGCAGAAGCCGATAGGCCAGCGACCCCATCCTCGCCAATCCCGATAATGTCGAGCCAGGGTGTCATGGTGTTTCCAGTCCAGCGGCGAGCGCGTTGATTGCAGCGGCGGCCATGGCTGACCCGCCCCTGCGGCCACGCAAGGTCAGGAAGGGCGTGCCGCGCGGTTTGGCTGCAAGCTCGGCCTTGGATTCTGCTGCGCCAACAAATCCAACAGGCATGCCGATGATGGCCGCTGGGCAGGGCCAGCCCTGGTCCAATCGCTCCAACAGATGGAACAGCGCAGTGGGCGCGTTGCCAATCGCGATGACAGCGCCGCCGATCTGGCCTTGCCAGAGGTCCACGGCAGCAGCCGAACGGGTGGTGCCCAGCTCTTCCGCAAGCTTTCGCGTATTGGCATTGTTCAACGTGCAAACGACGGGGTTATTTGCGGGTAGCCGTGTGCCTATGATCATTGACGCCACCGCCTCGCAATCGCAGAGAATGGGTGCACCGTTCACCAGCGCCTTGCGGGCAGAGTCCACCAGATTGTCAGACCAAGCCAGCCGGTTGGTGATGTCCGGCATGCCGCACGCGTGTACCAGGCGGATTGCCACGTCCCGCAGGTCCTCGGGCAAATGACCAAGATTGGCTTCGCTGCGTACTGTTGCGAAAGACTGCTGGTAGATTTTGGCTGGGTTGCGTTCATATCGCAGCGGCGCCGGAGATTGCAGCGCATTGGCAGGTGGGGCGCCAGGCAGGTGCATTGGGAATACGGAGCGCACGGAAGGTGCGCCCAGCCCCAGGATCCACGCTTCCTCGCTCGCGATCTTGCGACGGTCTTCAGGCGAGGCGTCTGGAGGTCCGGCAAAGAGCGGCTCCAGCGCGTCGTCCCGGTCCAGTCCTGCCAGCCAGTCGGCAACGGCCCTGACCTGTCCTGCATCCTTGATATCTTCAGAGGCGTCTGGTGGGATCAGCGAGGGATAAATCTCGGCGAAGGTGACCTGGGCTGTTGGTGTCGCAAGTCCCGTCTCGAATGGCCATATCGCGGTATGTGCCATCAGTTCTGCATCGTCGCGCAGGGCCAGCACCACGGGCAGGCCTGTAAGCACCTGCGACCCAACGGATCCGGTGGTGTAGAGTTTCCACACGGGTTGAGCGGATTTCTGCTGCTGCTCTACCAGACGTCTTTCGGGAGGATGACCTGCACAAGTGCGTTCTGAGCCTTTGGTGGGGATATCCGGGAAGTCCCAAGACGCAGGGCGGCCCCAGAACGGACCTGTTCCTGGGTAAAGGCGATTGATCTCGGAGGCGACTTCGAACCGGTTGTTGGTATTGTCGCGCTGGTCCTTCAGTCGCGTAGCAATCCAGCGCCAAAGGGACAGCGCACCCGAGTGACCCGTGACATGTTTCGCGACCCCTGCGGGATAGCCGAACGGGAAGTCGAACCCGATCAGCAGGCGCTTGCCCGAGCGCACGGCCTCGGCGCAGATCTGGTGCAGTCGGGTGTGGGCGCCGGACCGGGTCGGGATATTCTCGGTTTCGGTGTGCCCGCCTGCATGGTGACCGATCCAGATGCTGTCCGACCCGGTTGTGGGTTTCGACGCAGCTGACCAGTCCACCATCACATAGGCATCGAACAGCGCCACTCAGCCGTCCTTCATATGCTTGCGAACGCTCTCTGGTCCCATCGGGTGATCCGCATGGGGGTAGACCGGGTGGTGGTGATCGTGGCTGTGGTCATGGGAGTCGCCGTGGTCATGGCCGTGATGATGATGGGCATGATGATCAGCTGCATTCAGCCGGCAAGCGCCTGTGCAGAACGAGTCGCAGAGTGCACAATCTGCCACGTTTGATCCGGGCGCAGAGGCACCTTGTCCCTCGACATGGTGATGGTGGCTTTCCTGAACAGCACCGACCTCGGATTCGAAGCCCAGTACCTCGGTCCGGTATTTGCAGAGAACGCAGGTCGGTGGCGGCGTTGCGGCCATGGCAGGATGCTGCCGGGCCCGTTCATCGCGCGATACATGGCGGTGTTCGCCATCTCCGGTTGTGAGGATCTGTTCGCGAAAGGGGCAAATTCCGCAATTGGGTGGTGGGTTCTCGCCCAACTGCTCGCGCACCCGTTCAGCAAAGGTTGCGATGACCTGTTCGTGGTCGTTCAGATAACCGGCCTTGACCCAGTCGATGTCTGGATGCCGCGCAGCCACCATATCCGCGAAGCCATAGATCCGATCGATCAGAATGCCGGTGAACAGAAAGTATGGGAACACGATGACACGGCGGTAACCCAGCTTTGCAACCTGTTCCAGGCATGGCTCGACCAGCGGGAAGGTCACGCCGGAATAGCCGGTCTCTGCCCAGCCAAAGCCAAAGCCCTCCCACAACATGCGGGTGATCTTGGCCACATTGGAGTTGGCGTCGGGGTCCGAGGCGCCGCGCCCGATAACGACAAGGCATGTGTCGTGAAGCGGTACCTCCTCGCGCGCATTGGCCTGATCCACTGCCGCTTGAACGCGGGCAGCGGCGGCACCGATCATCTTGGGGTCGACGCCCAGTTCCCGCCCGTACTGAATGTTGAGACCATGTTTGGCCGCATAGGTGTTCAGCACGGTGGGGATGTCGTTCTTGGCGTGCATGGCGGCAAACAGCATGCCTGGAACAGCGAGGATGCGATCGCACCCTTGTTCGCGCAGGCTGTCCAGCCCGTCCCGGATCACCGGATTGGCAAATTCGAGATAGCCGTACTCGACCATCCAGTCGGGAAACACGTCCCGAAGCCGTTCGGCAACGACTGCGAATTCATCCACCGCGGCCTGGCTGCGCGAGCCATGGCCGCAGACCATGACGCCGATCTTGCTCATGGCTGGCGAACAGTCCGGACCAGAACAACGACTGCAAGGACCAGAATAGCGATGATTGCCAGGACTTCTCCGTGCGAGTGACCGGCCTCAGGCCCGATGTGACCTGTATGCGCTGCGGCAGTGGTTGCGGTCAGGGCGGTGATTGCGGTCAGGAAGGCTTTCATGGTGTTCTCCTCGTTGTCTGCGTTCACATATGTGTTCGCGCAATACCGAGGTCCGGCGTGAAGCCGGTTCAGGTCAGCCCGGGGCACGCACCCCCTGTTTGGGTCGGCGCATGAATCCGGATCCGCTCTGCCCCTCGGCGGGGCGCTGTCCGTAGACAGTTGCTTAACCTCGCGCTATGTCGGCTTCAATCGCAAATGCGCCTTTGATGGGTATTCTCGCGACTTGAAGCTGCCATGACCCGAGAGCGAACGGAGCCCTCATGACCACGACAATCTTCGTCTGCGACACCTGCGCATATGTGAAAGGCGAGAAAATCGGCCCCGATGGGCGCACTGGCGGTGAGATGCTGGCAGCAGAAGTCGAGCGGATGGCGACTGGCTCGGGCATAAAGGTGCGCCGGCAAGCCTGCCTGATGGGTTGTGACCGCCACTGTAACACGGCGATAACGGCGGAAGGCAAGCTGACTTACGTGCTCGGCATGTTCACGCCGACCGAGGCATCTGCCCGTGGTGTGGTGGAATATGCAAAGCGTGATGCCGAAAGTGAAACTGGCCGTGTGCCATTCAAGCAATGGCCTGCCGAGGTGAA
>JBGCFK010000203.1:0-4127 GCA_045106875.1 Paracoccaceae bacterium
CCCAGATCGATGATGTTGCCTTCCAGAAAGACCGGAACATTGATCAGGTGAAGCAGGCCCACACCCAGTTCGGACGACACCATCTGCAGCCAGGTCGACATCTTGTAGTAGAACACACCGGGCAGAGGCAGCATGTAGACAAGGTGCAGAACCGGCGGCCAGAAATGCTTGCCGGTCTTCCATCCAAAGGAAATCAGCAGCACAGCGCCGACCCAAAGGATCAAGGCGTAGGCGACGATGTCGTCAATCTTGGAGAGTTTGCCAGCGACGCCGAGCAGAATGGCGAAGAGCATCAGCCACAAACCGGGCATCCGGTCGGGGAGCGGGCCAGGTGTTGGCGGGTATTCTTTGAGCTGCCGGATGAAGAGCAGTGCGGAGAGCACCGGGATCAGGGGGCCGTGGCTATACTCGGGCAATTGCCACGCAACCAAGAGGGCATTGAGGCCTTCCCAAAAGAAAACCACGGACGCGATCGTCGCGAGCGTAAGCCAGAAGAGGCCGGGGCTTAGAAAATCGGTCAGGCCTGGCTTCGAGAACGATGTCGCTGTCATGAATTGTAGGCCCTTGTAATACGGGGTCGCGGTCGGAATCCTCTGTCGCCGTGTAGCGTGTTTTCCAAAGTAAGGACAGGAAAACAGATGCTGATCACGCAGAATTGGGAAGGGCCAGTCTACTTCACAAGGGCTAAGCGAAAATATGCCGGAGGGATGTACTTGAAACTTAATCGTTAGCATTTTTACCAAATTTTAAGCGCTGCTGCGTGATCTGGGGGGAGGAGGCCCCAATGACGCAGCATGCATCTTCCCCCGTCCATCGCTCCGCGCGCGCCGCGCATCTCGACACCCTACGCGCCCTCGCATGTATCGCACTGGTGTCCTATCACGTGGTTGGTCATACCTCTCGCACGGGCATGGAGCTGAACGCAGATCACTGGCTGGTCCTGTTCAACGACACATTCGTGGATATGCGCATGCCGCTGTTCAGCTTCCTGTCCGGCTGTGTGTTCCTCTCTCTGGAACAGTTGACCCGGAGCCCCGGCCAACTTCTGCTGTCGAAAGCCCGCCGTCTTCTGGTGCCGATGCTCTCCGTGGGGCTGCTCTTTTGGAGCGCCAATATGTTGATCGGGCAGCAGCAACCGCACGTGCTGAGCCTCTTCGTGCTCCCCTATGCACATTTCTGGTTCCTGCAGGCGACCTTCCTGATCATGGTTTGCTTCTTGCTGCTCTACGCCATCTTGCCGGTGCGCAGCACAACGCTGGCACTGGGCCTGCTGGGTGTGGGCATGCTTGTCTGGGTGGCTGGGCTACACCCCCCGGTGAATGTCTTTTCCGTCATCCAAGCCGCATATCTGATGCCGTTCTTCATGCTAGGGTACTTGTGCGCGCATAGCACGCTGCTGCCCCGTCTCAGGGCTGTTCTGAGCCCACTGACGGCCATCACGGTATTGCTCATCTTGGTTGGGTTCGGCCATGCCTTGGCCACCAGTCATATGGAAATGGCGAGCCTTGTGGACCGTCGAGCGGTCACGATCGGGATCGGAATGCTCTTTTGTGTCAGCCTGCTTGTGATCGCCCCGCGCCATCCAGCGCTGGCCCAACTAGGCGGCTATTCCTACACAATTTACCTCTTCCATGTCTTCTTCACAGCAGGGAGCTTCGAGATCCTGGGCCAGATCGCTCCGGCGACACCGGATGCTGCTGTGTGGGTGGTTGGCCTTGTGCTTGGGCTGGCTGGACCGATCATACTCCACCGGGTCTTGATGCAAAATGATCTGCTGGCCGCGCTCTTTTTAGGACTGAAACTGAACCCCCGGTCTATTCAGCGCACTCCTGCTGTTGCACAGACGGGCGCTGAACAGCGCGCTTAGGACAGCAAATTTCAATCTTGCTGAGGCACTTGTTCGGGACCATTGCCCGAAAGGAGACCTCATGCATATCGGACTTTATACCGGAGCGATCACCTCAGCCCAACAGACCGATGTAGGTGGCAACGGGCAAGACGCCGATATCCTGGCCCCTGTCCCGGGTATTCTGGATGCGCCCAATGTGGTTATTCTTGGGGCCTCCCTCATAAACGGTGGGTTTGGATTAAACAGCGAAATACGGGCGGAAATCGCGAGCTATGCCCAAGCTGCAGGGTTTACGGGCACGTTTCATCTGTACTCTGAGCCGGGCGAAAAGATCGACGGCACGATTGCCAAACATGCGCTGGCGGCGGCTGACCCTGCGATCTCGGCGACCCAAGGGTCTAACCTCTACCTTGTCCACACCGGCGGCAATAATGTCTCCAGTTACCGCCCTTGGCCCGGACGTCAGGACGAGTTTGAGCAGGACTACACGGCGCTGATGCAGCAAATCACGACATCCGGGGACCGCGTTGTGCCACTTCCGCTCACAAAGCGGCTCTACCCGGATAGCCCGGCGGTCATTCATGGCGATGTTGCTTCTGAAGAAAATGGATCAAAGCCCTACAACGAGAACATCATCTACCCCGCCATTCAATCCGTGGCACCAGAATTCCGCAACGCCCCAAACGCCCCATTTGTGAACCCCTATGATCTGGCAGATCGCTACCCTCACTTGCTGGGCAGTGACGGCATTCATGGCTATGCGGCCTCCTTGGGGCGATACATCCTTGCACATCTCGCAGGTCGCGCCCTTGGCAAAAGGCCCAACGAGAGCCGGGCAGGCAGTTCGATACTGTACTCCATTGAATCCGGCGATCCGAATTTCATGACAATCGGTGCGATGAACGTGTTCAAATCCGTCCCTGGGGGTTTTTTAAACAATCCGTTGCTCTGTGGATCCGCCACATTGGATGGCGGCTTTGACCCGTTCATTGAGGTCTTCCGGGGGGGGCTGTATCAAAACCCGTCTTCGAATGCCGGCACAGGCACCTTTGCGCGGATTCCAGACAGCCGCTTCCACATCCCGGAGCTGGTCAATAACGGGATCTACCTGCAAGGCACCAAGGTTTTCACACTGGTCTTTGCCCAGCTCGTACCCGGCGATACGGTCACGATTTCAGCTGTTGGGGTGCGCAATGCGGGCAACACGAACCGCCGCGCAACGGTGAGCTTGAGCACAGGGCAGTCTCTGGAGCTCGATTCCTCTAATGTTGCTGCCTCCAATATGATTGTCTTTGACCCGGTCGAGGTTCCAAGTGATGGGAGCATCACACTGAGCCTCGCAGTTGCGCCAGGGTCAACCTATGCGTATTTGCACGGGGTTATACTGGACTTTAGCTAGGCTCAGACCCTTGCCGCTTGGCGGCCCGTACGAGCCCGGGCAGGATCACAATGCAGGACAGATAGCGCCCGGCCAGTCTGGCCGGGTTTGACAGCATACGCCAGAGCCACTCCAGCGCCAGTTTGCGCACCCAGACTGGCGCGCGTTTCTGCTGGCCTGAGATGAAATCGAGGCCTGCTCCAATAGAGACAAAACCCACGGAAGGCGCGCGTTCCAAGCCGCGCGCTGCAAGCTGCTCTTGTTTGGGCGCTCCAAGTGCAAGCAAGCACAGGCCCGCGCCGGAGGCTTCAATCTCTTCCAAAGCCGCGGCGGCACTCTCGCCGTCGGGATCGAACCCATAAGGTGGGGCGATGGCAGCTGCGATTTGCAGACCCGGAAACTCCCTTTTTAGAGCCTCTCCTGCCGCCTCAAGCGTCTCTTCCGTAGAGCCTAAAAAGGACATTGGGGTGCCGGTACGTGCGGCGATTTCCACAATCGGGCGAATAGCATCCGAGCCGGGGATCAACTCAACCTCGCGCCCGGCCATGCCCGAAAGCCAAACGATTGGATTGCCATCGGCAACCACATGGGTTTGCGCCAGATAGGCCGCCCTGAAGACAGGGTCTCGCTTCAGTTTTACGATGTGATCGAGATTGAGCGTGGCCACCGCAAAGCCACGCTTTTCGAGCATATGCGCCTCGACATCTTTGAGCAGATCGGCCCGTGTGGCATGGGTCAGGTAGACAGCGCCCTCCTGAGGCGCGGAAAACGCAACGAGATCGGTCATGGGGTCTCTCTTTTCATGCAAGCCGTGCTGCGGCGCAGCTACCACTATACAGCTCGGCAAAAAAGCAGGTAGAGACACTATCGTATACACAGGATTGATTTTACCGCTCCATG
>JBGCFK010000204.1:0-17516 GCA_045106875.1 Paracoccaceae bacterium
ATTGCAGACGTTCCTAAGAGACGTCGGTGTCTTCGCCTCGCCAATGCCAATGACCAGCCGCCCGTCTTCGCGCAGGCGGCTTGCCAGTTGGTGAAATCGCTGTCCGAGGACACCGGCACGAAGCCGTCAAAACGACTCGTATGCAGCATATCCATCGCATCGATGATCAGACCGATGTCCGAAGCATTCTTACCCCGTGTGTTCGCAGATTGCTGGCGCGCCACCATGTCAAGATCCCGGATTTTCTCGGTCCAAGCTGATAGCGCTTGGCTTGACCAGTCACCATAAACACGCCTCAGGGCCGGGTCTCCGATATCAGAAATCTCCCGCAAGATTGCATCTGCGGCCTTGACCGGACATTGTCAGCATCGACAAGAACTGTCAGCAGCGGCCTTTCATCGCGAGCCATGCGTTCTCCAATTTGCGTTCGAGGGTCAGCTTGCGGCAATCGCCACCCCGGCTCCGGCCAGAACGCCGCCTGTTGCCTGATCAATCCGGCGCGCAGTCCGGCTGTTTGACAGCAACGCGCGCGCCTTGGCCGCGCCCCACGCATATGTCAGGTCCGAGCCCAGCCCGATCGGCGTAGACACTGCCAGAATCACCAACGCGTCCAACCATCCCATCGCCGCGATATCGAAGAAGCCCGGGAACAGTGCCATGAAGAACAGCGCCGCTTTGGGGTTTCCGATGTTGATAAGAAAACCAGTCAGAACACCGCGCCAAAATGGCTCGGGCTTCACCAACCCATTCGGCGTCATAACACCCGCCCTGCCCGACAAAAGCTTGTAGCCAAGCCAGATCAGCCAGCCAGCGCCGACAAACTTCAGTACAATCAGGATAGCACCATAGTGCGCTGCGATCAGCGCCAATCCAAAGATCGCCGCAAGGATCCAGATTTTCTCGGCAACCCAGGCACCAAAGGCCATCGAGATACCGGCTTGGAAGCCAAACGCGGCCGAGCGCGCTGCGATAGCTGCGACAAAGGGCCCAGGCGAGACAACCATCACCGCATAAGCAAGCGCATAAAGCGCGAGTTGATGCCACTCGATTGTCATACCTGCCTCAGGTCGCTGCGATAAACGCACCTGCTCCCGCCAGCGCGCCGCCAGAGGCTTGTTTGACGCGCCTGACGGATTTGGCAGAAGTCAGGAACTGCCGTGCGCGTTGCGCTACCAACGCCCAGAACAGGTTCCCCAAGAATGGCACAAGTGCGCTCATGACCAGAATCACCAGCACATCGACTTCGGTCAAGTTGGAAATGTCGAAGAGGTTGGGCAGGATGCCTATGAAGAAGACAATGGATTTCGGGTTTCCAAGGTTTACCAGAACCCCTGCCATGAATCCCTGCCACGCGGTTCGGCGAATCAGTGACAGATCGGGATCAGTCTCCAGCGCCTGTTTCGAGCCCCAGATCAGCCGCCATCCCATCCAGATCAGAATGCCGCCGCCGATATAGCGCATCCATTGCAGGATATCCGCGTTTGCCTGGATAAGGGCGGACAGACCCAGAATCGCCAGCAGCGGCCAAAGTATATCGACAACGCTCACCCCGGCAGCCAGAGGCATGGCAGAACGCCAGCCGGAACTCAGCGTCTTGGCGATGGTCGCGACCACCACCGGGCCAGGCGTCAGCACCAGTACGGCAAGTGCGAACGCGTATATGAATAATTCGGTCAGTGTGATTGTCATGATTCCTCAAGTGCCGAGATGCCAGCTATTTCGGTGACTGCAAGTTGGCGGGCATCTGCCAGACCTTCGAACAATTCCGTACCGGTGCCCGTCATCCATGCCTGACAACCCAATATGGAAATCTCATCATACAGCGCCCGCCGACGATTGTCATCCAGATGGGCTGCAACTTCGTCCAGCAACAACAGCGGCGTAGTGCCGTTGTGCGCTGTTAGCGCACGCGCATTGGCAAGGCAGAGGGAAATCAGGAGCGCTTTTTGCTCGCCCGTCGAGCACGCGCGCGCGGGCATGCTCTTTGCTGCATAGACGGCGTCCAGATCCGAACGGTGCGGACCAGTCAAGGCGCGCCCCGCTGCACCGTCGCGGCCGCGGTGCCGTGCAAGACTCTGGACGAGCCCCGCAGCCTCGATTCCTTCGGCCGCATCAAGCGCATCTGGATCCGTGGCGATTTCAGAAAACTGCGCTTCCAAGGGGCCCTCGATTGCCAGATCAGCCTTTGGAAAGGTCGCCGCTTCTGACTGAGCATCGACAAGCCGTGCCAATGCCTCGGCACGTGAACGCGCCAAACGAGCGCCCGAGCGGGCCATCTGTGCTTCCAAGGCCGAAAGCCACGCATCATCGCGCGAGCCTTCTTTCAGTAATCGGTTGCGGTCGCGCATGGCCTTTTCATAGGTCAGCACGGTTTCGCCATGTGCAGGCTCGAAGCCCAAGGTCAGCCGGTCCAGAAATCGCCGCCGGTCGCCCGCAGACTCCATCCACAAGCGGTCCATAGCTGGGGTCAGCCAGACCACACGGATCAGACGGCCAAGCGCAGACTGAGGCGCGGTCTTGTCGTCGATGACAACCGTGCGGCGGGTGGCTTCGGAGCCCTCGGCGGCAGTGGTGATCTCGACGACACCGTCTATCGTCTCGACTTCGGCCACGATCTTCCATCCCAAAGCCTCGGGCCGACGCACCATCTCTTCGGTCGCGGCGCGGCGCAGACCACGCCCCGGCGACAGCATCGAGATCGCTTCAAGGACATTGGTCTTACCGGCACCGTTCGGGCCGAACAACGCAACCGACTGACCACCCGTATCAAGCTGGGTGCCGCGATAAGACCGAAAATGCGAAAGTCGGAGGCTAAGGACTGAAGTCCTCATCACACCCGCATGGGCATGACCACATAGACTGCGGATTTGTCGTCGCCTTCACGGACCAGTGTCGGTGCGTTCGAATCCGCGAACATGAAGACAGCGTTCTCGCGGTCGACCTGAGAAGCGATCTCGAGCAGGTATTTGGCGTTGAAACCGATCTCCATGCCCTCGTCGCCGTAAGCCACGACCAGTTCCTCAGCCGCAGAGCCCGCATCGGGAGAGTTCACTGAAAGCGTCAGTTTGTCCTGATCCATGGCCAGTTTGACGGCACGCGAACGTTCCTGGGAAACGGTCGCGACACGGTCAACGGCAGATGCAAACTCGGCTGCGTCCACTTCCATCCGCCGTGTGTTGCCGGTGGGGATAACACGGGAATAGTCAGGGAAGGCACCGTCGATGACTTTTGAGGTCAGAACCAGCCCCTCAACGGAAAACCGTATCTTGGTCTCGGAGACGGAGATCGCAATCTCGGCCTCATCATCATCCAGCAGTTTACGCAACTCACCGACTGTCTTGCGCGGGACAATGACGCCGGGGGCCGCTTCGGCACCTGCAGGCAGGTCGGTATCGATGCGCGCAAGCCTGTGCCCATCGGTGGCAACGGCACGCAGCGCTTTCTCACCATCTTCTTCAGCCACATGGAGATACACACCGTTCAGATAATACCGGGTCTCTTCGGTCGAGACGGCAAATTTGGACTTGTCAAACAGGCGGCGGGCTGTCGGCGCGGGCAGAGCGTAAGAGCACTCGTATTCAGAGGAAGCCATGACTGGAAAATCTTCACGTGGCAGTGTTGCCAGAGAAAACCGTGACCGCCCTGCGACGACATCGAGACGCCCGGTTGCACTGTCGGCATGGAGCGCGAGCTCCGCGCCATCAGGCAGTTTCCGAACAATCTCGTGAAGAAGATGAGCCGCAACAGTCGTCGCGCCCGGTGTTTCGATCTTGGCCGGCAGATGTTCGATGATCTCGATATCCAGATCCGTTGCACGCAGGCTGACCCTGTCGCCTTCAGCCTCAACCAGCACATTGGCGAGGATCGGGATCGTGTTCTTTCGCTCGACGACGCCTTGTGCACGGCTCATAGCCTTCAGCAGTGCCGCTCTTTCGATCGTGACTTTCATGGCGCCACCAGCCCCCAAATACTGTTATCTTCTGGCCCGCATAAGCAGCGGGGCATTCACCCTATCGCATCGCTTCAAGTGATCAATGCCTCATGGGAGGTTTTCGATGAATAATCCGCGGTTTCTGACCACTTGGATGCCTGATCTGACGACCGAGGCGGCATATGTTGTCGCTGCGCATTCGCTTTGCCGAGAAATTCATCGAAAGTGCATTGGCCCAAGGTGATAGGCAATCAACCAGCGGCTGCCAATTGCCGCAAATCACCGACACCCAAAGGTTAGGATCAGGCACTCTCCAGCAAGCGCCGCAGGTTCTCGATATCTTCACTGATCTGAGCATCCGTTGCGCGCAATTCCTCGATCTTCTTGATCGCGTGAATGACCGTGGTGTGATCGCGCCCGCCGAAACCACGCCCGATTTCGGGCAACGATTTCGACGTCAGATTCTTGCAGAGGAACATCGCAACCTGCCTTGGCCGTGCCACAGCACGAGCACGACGGGCGGACACGAGGTCAGTCATGCGCAAGTGATAGTAGTCGGCAACCCGGCGCTTGATCTCTTCGATGGTGATCTTGCGCTCGGAGGAACGCAGCAGATCTGCCAGGCATTCCTGCACCAGATCCAGATCCACCTGCCGACCAACTAAGCCAGCAAAGGCAAACAGACGGTTCAACGCGCCTTCCAGCACCCGCACGTTCGAGCTGACGCGGTGTGCGATGAACTCGAGGATCTTGGTGTCGATCACCACGCCTGGATTCGCCGCCATCATCGCCTCGGCCTTGGACTGGAGGATACCGAGCCGCAGTTCATAGTTCGTTGGATGGATATCAACCACCAAACCCCATTGCAGGCGCGAGATTATACGGTTCTGAAGCCCGTCGATCTGATCAGGCGAACGGTCGGCAGAGATGACGATCTGCTTGTTCTGATCGATCAGCGCATTGAAGGTGTGGAAGAACTCCTCCTGTGTTGAATCCTTGCCCGCGATGAATTGCACGTCGTCGATCATCAGCACGTCAACGGCACGAAACTGCTGCTTGAATGTAATGGTGTCCCTAAAGCGCAGCGCTTGAACAAAGCGGTACATGAACTGCTCGGCAGACAGGTAGAGCACATTGCAATTCGGACGCGTATCACGGACCCGTTGCGCAATCGCATGCATCAAGTGCGTTTTACCAAGTCCCACGCCACCGTAGAGAAACACGGGGTTAAATGCTGCGTCAGCGCTGTCTGCCACTCGGCGGGCAGCGGCATGTGCCAATTCATTCGGTTTCCCGACAACAAAGCTGTCGAACGTAAAACGTGGATCCAGCGGGGCTGACTGCAACGTCGCTGCCGCAGGAATAGCGCTGGGGCTGGGCGTGGTCATGTGCGGTGCAGCCGCGCAACCATCTGCTTTTGCCTCGGCTTCCACATCATCCGACATGCTCTCACCGACAACCGTGATGCGGCGTACGTCCGGCACCTGGGCTTGCACCCAACGGAGCAGGTGCAGCCCGTAGTTCCGCTCGACCCAATCCGAATGAAAGGCGGTTGGTGCACGCAGAAGTACCAGATCACCGCGAATCTCGGTCAATGCAACCGGACGGAGCCATTGCTCGACCGGCTCCTTACCCAATTCCTTCAATGCCGCCTGATTTACACGCGCCCAGATACCATCCAACTGCATTCGGCCCGAACCCATTTCGTCCAACATCCTGTTCATGATCTCCCCGTGCGCGTGCGCTCTTGTCATGTTTCTCACAAGAGGAAGCCGCGCTCTTCCTCGCCCCTTGGTGTTGTGGTCAGGTCTGCCGCCAAGGCAGGCCGTGGACCTTCCAGCCGTTCACACGGCCACGATGACCCTCGCCATCAAGATCCCCTTCGAAGCCCTCGGCGACATTGCTGCACCTGATGGATCGACCCTGGCTTGCAGCCGAGTGGGCGACCATCTGCGCCGCTGACATCGACCGGGCCCCTGACCGGCAAATGAACAGGCAATGACCGGGCAGATCACCGCCCGCCGCATCTTGCAGCTGGACAACGAACTGGTCATTGGGTGCCATCGTCGGGAATGTTGTCCACTCCACCGGGATTACGGAGCGACCAAGGCCGCTCAGATCCGGCAGTCCGGTGAAGGCCCATTCAGCCTTTGTCCGAACATCGACCAGGATGGCGTGTGCGTCTTGCTGAAGGATTTCGAAAGCTTCGATCGGTGTCATTTCGTCAACACTTACCGATTGATCTTCAGCCATTCTTCAATCCCTTGCAAGATAGCACCCCTGATGGGGACTAGGTCTAGGCAGGAGGCTAGATTCGGCTCAAGAACTTTCCGACCCGACTTTGAAAGAATCTGAGTATTGGGTTAATAAATGCGCCAAACTATATTCGTTAAGTACTTGACAAGAAAAGCGGCTTACCTCTCGGCATCCGCGAATTAACTGTAGAAATTTTCAATTGGGCGATTGTGAAGCCAAGCGATTCCGTTCACTGGCATTTTAGGCAGACAGTCGACCCGCAAACAACGGGACAAAACCGTGAACATGAAAGATACGTGACTGTTTCATGTCATCAACAAAACAAGCGCCGGGGGTTTCCCCAGCGCTGTCAGGTCTTTGTCACAATGCCTTGAGATCTGCTGTTCAGGCCATCGCCTTGATGCGCCCGTTCAGGCGCGAAATCTTCCGCGAAGCGGTATTCTTGTGGGAGATGCCCTTGGACACGCCCCGCATGATCTCAGGCTTTGCGGCCTTCAATGCGTCATTGGCAACAGCTTGATCGCCCGATGCAATTGCTTCTTCCACCTTGCGGAGGAACGTACGAATGCGCGAGCGGCGCGATTTGTTTACGGCAGTGCGGCGTTCGAGTTGACGGACGCGCTTCTTTGCCTGTGGCGAATTAGCCATGGTTATCATTGACCTCTATCGAAGATGAGGGCGCCGAATAGCGGATTCGCAATTCCCCGTCAACGGGCAGTTGCGCCTGTCTTCAGGCGCCTTTGAACTGCGGGCTCCGCTTTTCAACAAATGCGGCCATGCCCTCGGCTTTGTCTTCAGTCGCAAACAGGGAATAGAACAGTCGCCGTTCAAACAAAACGCCCTCTGCCAGCGTCGTCTCATAGGCGCGATTCACGGCTTCTTTTGCTGCCATAACGGCTATCGGCCCTTTGTCAGCGATCTTCTGGGCGGTTGCCACAGCCTCATCAACCAGATTGTCCGCCGGCACGATCCGGCTGACCAGTCCGCTACGCTCGGCTTCCTCTGCGTCCATGAACCGCCCCGTCAGGTTCATCTCCATGGCCTTGGACTTACCGACAAAGCGCGTCAGGCGCTGCGTACCACCAATCCCGGGAATGACGCCAAGATTGATCTCGGGCTGTCCGAACTTGGCGGTGTCCGCCGCCAGAATGAAGTCGCAGATCATCGCCAGCTCACACCCACCGCCAAGCGCGTAACCCGCGACAGCGGCAATGATCGGCTTTCGAATCGCCGCCATCCGCTCGGTTTCCGGTGTAAAGAAGTTCGCCTTCATCACATCAGTGTAGGACATCTCCTGCATCTGCTTGATGTCGGCACCGGCTGCAAAGGCCTTCTCGTTGCCGGTCAGCACGATGGCGCCGATCTTGTCGTCCGCATCAAATGCCTCCAGCGCCTTACACATTTCTTCCATCAGTGTCGCATTCAACGCATTCAGCGCTTTTGGCCGGTCCAGTCGGAGCAAGCCAACATTCTCCCGCGTCTCAGTCGCGATACAGGTATACGCCATGCCCAGCTCCCATCTTCTGATTCTGACCGCGCAGTCTAGTCAGGCCGAGCGCGCTGTCACTACCGCTGACAACGCGGGCAGTAGAATGTCGACCGGCCCGATTGTACGATGCGCCGGACGACGCCCGGACAATCCTGCACGCATGGCTGGCCTTCGCGGTCATAGACCTTGAACCCATGTTGGAAATAGCCAAGTTCGCCATCTGCCTGTCGATAGTCCCTCAGGGAAGAACCGCCTGCAGCGATCGCCTCGCCCAGTGTGGCGACGATCTCTTCGGTCAGCCTTGCAACACGAGGCCGCGATATCGATGCGGCGATCCGCGTGGGATGAACGCCGGCTCGATGCAGCGCCTCACAGACATATATATTTCCAAGTCCTGCAACCGTGCGCTGATCCAGCAGCGCAGACTTGATGGGGCTTTGGCGCCCTGCCAGAGCACCTGCGAGAGCGTCAGTATGAAACGCATTTCCCATTGGCTCGGGCCCAAGCCCTGCAAGGTGGGGGTGCGCGTCCAGATCCAATGTGACCCAGAGATCCATGGCCCCAAACCGGCGCGCATCATTGTAGGTGACAGTGACGCCTGCATCTGTCCGCAGAACCACATGGTCATGTTTTGCAGGCGTCACGCGTTCGTGGTGAAGGTCCGCGGTGCCTGCCCCTTCGATCAGCAACCGCCCCGACATGCCAAGATGGATCATCCAGGTTTCGTCGTTATCGAGGTCGAGCAGCAACCATTTCGACCGCCTTCGCAGCCGCAGGACCCATCGCCCGGTCAGGCGCTCCGCCATCCTGTCGGGCAAAGGCCAGCGCAGATCGGGTCGGTACTGGGCGACATCAGCCAACTGCCGGCCCTCCAGCACGGGCTCAAGCCCACGGCGAACCGTCTCTACCTCAGGCAGTTCAGGCATCGCGCCCCCCAGAATTCTGCAACAATTGACGCCCCGCTCTGACAAAAGTGAGGGTCACGACACAATCCTGTTTCTGCGCCCATCAGTTCCCATTTGCCAGTCCTGAGATGTTGCATCGCAAAGGACCCCCGGAAAACCTGTCAGATGACCGAAAAGCGCAGCAGTCCATTCCTCATGATCACATTCTGAGATGTGGCAACAATCGTGTTCGCGGGCGCGACTGCGACCTTGGCTTTCGATCTGTTAGGCCAGTTCACCAACCCGAAGTTGAAATCGGTTGCAGCGTCCTGGATAGGCGCGACACTGTTTTCATGCGTTTGGCGCTGGCAACTATGACCAAGCTTGGCGGGATACAGGACAAACAACTTGGCGCGCTCGGCATTTCCGATGACATGCATATCCTGACAGGGCTGGTACTAACTTCGTCCATGCACATGCGGACTGCCAACACCCCCTGACATTCTGGCCCATGGTATAGCTGGCAACGCCGCGCTATCTATGGGGGCATGAGCACGAACGACGAGAACAACGAAACCCATTTTGGGTTCCAGACAATCCCCGAGAACGAAAAGGCAGGCCGGGTTCACGGCGTGTTTGCATCGGTGGCGGGACGCTACGATCTGATGAACGACTTGATGTCCGCAGGCATCCACCGGGTGTGGAAGCAGGCGGTCATTGACTGGATGGCACCGAGGCGCGGCGCGCGGCTCCTTGACGTGGCGGGTGGCACGGGAGACATCTCTTTCCGTTTTCTCGACCGGCTGAAAGGCGATGGCCACGCTACCGTCTGCGATATGACGCAAGCCATGCTGGATGAAGGGGCAGAACGGGCAGAGGCGCGAGGGATCTACGGCGTCGACTGGGTTTGCGGTGACGCAATGGCCTTGCCGTTCCCGGATCGCACCTTCGACCACTACACGATCGCGTTCGGCATCCGAAACGTAACCCGGATAGAGGCTGCCTTGTCCGAGGCCTACCGCGTACTACGACCCGGCGGGCGTTTCCTTTGCCTTGAATTCTCTCAGATTCCAAATCCGGGGCTGCAATGGGCCTATGACCGGTATTCATTCAACATCATCCCCCCACTCGGGCAAGTGATCACCGGGGACCGCGACAGTTATCAGTATCTGGTCGAATCGATCAGGCGCTTCCCGGAGCAGGAGGTCTTCGCCGGCATGATCCGCGACGCAGGCTTCGGTCGCGTCAGCTATCGCAACATGTCCATGGGCGTGGTGGCGTTGCATTCCGGTTGGCGGTTGTGAGCCTGACCTGGTGAGCCAAGCGGCATGAGCATACTCCGCGCACCCTCGCATCTGTGGACGTTGCTCCGCACCGGGGCAACGTTCGAGCGCAATGGCGCGATGACGGAGATCCTCGATGCGTTCGAGGTGCGGGGGTGGCCGCGCTGGATTATCCGTGCTGTTGCAATTCCCGTAAATGTTTTCGGACGTATCGGCGACGCCTCACTGCCACCTGTTGCACGGGCGTTGCAGGCCATGGGACCGGGCTATGTGAAATTTGGCCAGATCATGTCCACCCGCCGGGATATCGTGGGAGATGAATTGGTGGCGCAGCTGCGCTTTTTACAGGACCGATTGCCACCCTTTCCGCTGGCAGAAGCTCGGGCCGAGATCGAGGATGAGCTTGGCTCAGGCATCTGGCAACGGATTACGGATCTTGGCGAACCCGTGGCAGCTGCTTCGATTGCTCAGGTACACCCTGCGATCTGGGCACCCACTGGTGAGAAAGTCGCAGTCAAAGTGCTCCGCCCCGGAGTGCGCCGCGAGTTCCTTCGCGAAATTGGTGCGTTTCACTTCATAGCTGCGATCATCCAACGACTGGTTCCAATGTCCCGAAGACTGCGTCCAACAGCGGTGGTCGAGCATTTTGAAAGCGTCGTGCTGACCGAACTGGATCTGCGGCTCGAGGCTGCTGCGGCCAGCGAGTACGCGGAAAACACAAAAGATGATCCGCGCCTGCGCTTGCCCACGGTGCAATGGGAGGGCACGTCTCGTCGGGTGCTTACGCTGGAATGGTTGGACGGCACACCGATGGAGCCGGTGGCTCTGGCCGAGCGTGGTATCAACCTGACCGATATGAGTATGCACGTGCTCAGAACGTTCCTGACGCATGCCCTGCGCGACGGGTTCTTCCACGCCGACATGCACCAGGGTAATCTACGGGTGGCGCCCAACGGTGACCTGGTGATGCTGGATTTTGGCATCATGGGCCGGTTGGATACCATCACGCGGCGCCACTATGCCGAGATCATTTATGGCTTTCTGACGCGGAACTATCGCCGGGTTGCCGAAGTACATTTCGAGGCAGGATATGTACCCGCTGACCGGGATGTCGACGCGTTTGCTCAAGCGCTAAGGGCGGTGGGAGAGCCGATCTTTGGGCGAGATGCCTCGGCGATTTCCATGGCCCGGGTGCTGGCCTACCTGCTGGAGACCACCGAACGGTTCGGCATGGAGACACGTACCGAGCTTATCCTGTTGCAACGGACCATGGTGGTGGCCGAGGGCGTGTCGCGCACGCTGGACCCCAATGCCAACATGTTTGAAGCGGCCAAACCTGTGGTCGAGGAGTACATTCGCGGCAATCTGGGTCCTGTGGCACTTGCGCGGGATACAGGCGAGACCTTGAAGGTTCTGACGCGGCTGGGCCCAAGGATGCCGGGGCTGGCGCAGGAGCTTCTCATGATGGCAGAGGAAGCGCGGACCCGCCGCCTCGCGCCTCCGCCAACTCCCAAACAGAAGCCCCCCATGTTGCGGTGGGTCCTGCTTGGGTCAGCATTGGGCGCAGGACTGACTTACATCATTCTTGGCGTTTCGGTCTGAGCCCAGCACGAGTCTGGAATTGCATGTGGGAAACCGGAAGCAATCTCGGCAGGCACCTGGGGAACCTCGATCTCTGCTGAATCCGGAGCCGGACGCTGGAAGATCGCAAGGTCGTACTCACCCTGGTCAATCCGGGCACGCCGGGCGAGACGGTCACACAGTTCCTGGTTCACCTCCCAGAGACAGGCGACCAGATGGCCGTCCTTCTCGTCCTTGCGTTCGCCGATGATCTCGGCTGGCCAGCCACAAGCCGCAAACACCCGAGTCATGTGCGCACCCGTGATACCGACATAGAATTCGACGCCTGAGCGCAGCGCCAGTTGGCAGCCGGCCCACATGATGGCGGCGGCATTGCGTACGCTGTCCTGACCGCGGTCGGCAATGAAGAAGCGTGTACATTCCCATATGGTCGGGGATTCGATCTGCACACCATCGGTCAGGTCTGCAAAATGATCAGCGATCATCGTCGGACCAGTCGTCGGCATCAGCCGGGTCGAGCCAACATGCTTCCCCTCCTTATCGCGCAGGATAAGATATAGCGGATTCATGAGGTCATATTCGTCGATCTCGCGGCCAAGATCGTCGATGTCCAGTTCCCAGCCATAATCATCGGCGAACTGGCTGCGCCGTGCGCGAAACATTTGATTTGCAACATTCGGAAATTGGAAGAGGTCGTCGCCGTAGACAAGGGTGAACATAATTATTCGCTCCATCAATGCTGATGGAGACGTTGGATAGATCCCAAAAGTTAAAATTTAGTTCAAATTCTGATTTGCTAGGTGGGTGGTATCAGTCCTCTATGGGCAGCCAGTGCGACCGCATGTGGTATGTTCAGCGCGCCAAGCTTGTGGCGGGCGCTATCGATATAGACTCGGAACGTATTCTCCGAGATGCCCAGTTTGTCAGCCGCCTGACCACGGCTCAGCCCGTCGGCAATCAGCCTGATCGCGTCCTGCTCGCGGCTGGACAGGGGTCTGGTAGTGTGTTTGTGCTCATGACCGGCGACCTTCAGGATCTGCTGGTGGGTGAAGTGTGCGAGCAGCATCATGTCTCCACGGTGCTCATTCAGAAAGCTTTCCCACTGCTCCGGTCCGCAGTTCTTGTTGATGTTGAAGATTGCAAACTGACCACCTGGTCCCCGCACGGGAACCGAGTAACCCTGATTACCCAATCCAAAATCCACCGCTTCCTCGAAGAACGAGTGGCGACGGTCGCGATCCCAGTCGATCTGCCCCCAGTCCACGGGGTCGAAGCGCTGAGACGCCTCGCGCAGCACCGGGTCAGTCATGGAAAAGTTGGCTTCCATATAGCGCTGCATCCAATCGGCAGAATAGGACATTGCGGCCACCATGCGACCACCATGACGCAACTGGCCGTTCACAATCGGAAGTGATCCTACGAAATAGTCCTCGCGCTCACGTGCATCCAAGCCCAGCGAACGCGCATAATAGCAGACATGATCGACGTCATAGACATCGCGGATTGCCTCAATGATACCGTCGAACTGTTCCAAGTTCGGAAGGCTCTCTAGCGTTTCCAATATCTGCTTCAGGTGGTCTGACATCTACCTTGCCGAGTTCGGCTATCTCTTTTTCGTGCGCTTCGTTTGCAGCAACCAGTATGGCAATGTCCATCTCCTCAGCCAAAGCGGCCATTCCGCTCTTCGCTGCCATATCGCGCACTGAAACCAATACAGTGACAAACCAGTCGTGCATGAGCTTTCTCCCGCAGAGGTCGTTAACGGAGTGTTACCGAACCTAAATAAACCTTCTCAAATTTTAGCTGAGCAGGATATTCGCGGATCTTGTCTCCCCAGAAACTGCGATGCCATTTAATTGGTGCACGTATCGGTTGCATATAACCGCACCTGCAAGCGCCTTACAAGAATTCTGTTCACTCTTGCAGTAGGCGAGTCGTTTGAAGTACACCCTGTATCTGGAATTTCAGCCAATTGGCATGATGTGGCAGAGGATAAACCTTGCGTGCAGAACAAACGCGTACTTCTTATAGTTGGCGCAGGAATTGCTGCTTATAAATCCTTGGAGCTCATTCGATTGATCACCAAGGCGGGCGGCGCCGTCACACCTGTTTTGACCAAAGCCGCATCCGAGTTTGTAACGCCGCTCACAGTTGGCGGCCTGGCAGGAGAGCGCGTCTATACTGATCTGTTCGATCTGACGGACGAAGCCGAGATGGGGCATATCCAGCTTTCCCGCGTGGCCGATCTGTTGGTCGTTGCCCCTGCAACAGCCGATCTTATGGCCAAAATGGCAAGAGGACACGCGGATGATCTTGCCTCGACGCTGCTGCTGGCCACTGACACACCTGTGCTTATTGCTCCTGCCATGAACGTCCGAATGTGGCAGCACGCCGCGACCCAGCGTAACCTCGCTACGTTACAGAACGACGGAATCACAGTCGTCGGTCCGAGCGAGGGCGATATGGCGTGCGGTGAATACGGCCCGGGCCGCATGGCAGAGCCTGCAGAGATATTTGACGCCATTGAGACCGCACTGCGAGGGCCGGGTCCGTTGACGGGTCAGCGTGTGGTCGTCACCTCCGGCCCGACCCACGAGCCTATCGACCCTGTACGCTACATCGCCAATCGCTCTTCCGGGACGCAGGGCGTCGCGATTGCCGAAGCGCTACGCGATCTCGGGGCCGAGGTCGTGCTGGTCTCCGGGCCCGCGCAGGCGCCCATGCCAAAAGGTGTCCAGATCCATCGGGTTGAGACAGCGGCTGAGATGAAAGAGGCCGTGCATGCTGCGCTGCCTGCACAGGCTGCGGTCTTCGCGGCAGCAGTCGCGGATTGGCGCGTCGCGTCGATGTCCAGGTCGAAGATCAAGAAGGACGGCTCCGGGCCGCCCGCGCTACAGATGGCCGAAAATCCCGATATTCTGGCGGGCATTGCGCAAATGCCAGCGGGTCAGCGCCCATCCATCGTGGTCGGGTTCGCGGCCGAGACCGATGACGTGATCGCGCATGCCACTGCGAAACTCGCCCGAAAGGGCTGTGACTGGATTGTCGCCAACGATGTATCGCCGGAAACCGGGATCATGGGAGGCACGGATAACACGGTGACGCTGATCACCTCGAAGGGCGCCGAGCCTTGGCCCAAGGCGTCAAAAGCCGAGGTCGCCCGGCAACTGGCACAGCGGATCGCTGACTCATTGGCGCAGGAAAGCTCGGCATGAAGCTCCCTATTCAGACCTTGGGTAATCACGACCCGGCCTTGTCGCTGCCTTCTTATGAGACAGATGCGGCGGCTGGCATGGATCTCCGCGCGTGTCTCGCTTTGGACGACAGGGACGAGGGGCTCAAGCTGCCCAGCCTCGCCCGTGCGCTGGTGCCAACCGGACTGGCGATTGCGTTGCCTGATGGCCATGAGGCTCAGATCCGGCCGCGCTCGGGCCTTGCTGCCCGTCATGGGGTCACTGTGCTGAACAGCCCCGGCACAATTGACGCAGACTATCGGGGAGAGATCCGGGTGCTGCTGATCAACTTTGGCCCCGAAACCGTAACGCTTGCGCATGGCGACCGCATAGCCCAGATGGTGATCGCACCGGTAACACGCACGATCCCCACACAAGCCGACACGCTGCCGCGAACTGAACGCGGCGCAGGCGGCTTTGGCTCCACTGGTATCGGATAGACCCATGCTGAGACTTTCCCGCAAAACCATGCTTGCGCTCGAAGCCGTGTTGGACATTGCCTATAATGCGCGGCCAGATCCCGTACAGGCCAAGGACATCACAGCGCGGCAAGGCATCCCCCAGCGCTATCTGGAACAGGTAATGCAGAGCCTGGTGCACAATGGCATCCTGAAAGGTGTGCGTGGGCCGCGCGGCGGCTATACACTTGCACGAGAGCGGCGCAAGATCACGGTGGGCGATGTCGTGCGTGTGGTCGACCAGCTGGATGCCGAAGCCGAGAACGACCCCGTCTCCAAGGCAGCGCTAGGCGAACAGGTGATCGCACCATTGTGGGCCGAGACCCGCACACTTGTGCTGGACAAACTGGACCGCGTGACGATGGAAGACCTTTGCCGTCAGGCGCGCGGAGCCGAGATCGCGCCAGCGGGGAAAGACGCTCCAGATTTTACCATTTAGGGCGTTTTGAATCGGTCTGCATCAATAGCAACGGAAACCGTCCGAGAACGCCCAGCGTTTCAGAGCATTTCGAAATCTATCTGTTTCAAAAGCGCCCCAGAGTTCGGCGACATACCTGTGAAACACTTGTTGAACGCGGTTTGAAACCTGAGCGATTGCCCTTGCCTGCCTCGCAGGTCAAGAATACTTAAAAGCGAGACTGGGAGGACCCAATGCATCAAGCTCATCCGCGCGGACGCATTTATGGCGACATCACGCAGACCATCGGTTCGACCCCGCTGGTACGGCTGTCGCGGCTGACAGCCCATCTGGGACTGGATGCAGAGATCCTCGCCAAGTGCGAGTTCTTCAACCCGATCGCATCCGTGAAGGATCGGATCGGGGTCAACATGATCGAGGCAATGGAAGAAGCGGGCACCATCAAGCCAGGTGATACGCTGATCGAGCCAACCTCAGGGAATACGGGTATTGCGCTGGCCTTCGCGGCGGCTGCCAAGGGCTACAAGCTGATCCTCACCATGCCCGAAAGCATGTCGGTCGAGCGGCGCAAGATGCTGGCTCTGTTGGGCGCAAAACTGGATCTGACGGACCCTGCCAAAGGCATGAAGGGCGCCATTGCCCGGGCGCATGAACTTCAGGCCGAGAACCCCGGTTCGATTATTCCACAGCAATTCGAGAACCCGGCCAATCCGGCGATACATGTGGCGACAACTGCCGAGGAGATTCTCGCGGACACGGACGGAGCGCTGGATTACTTCGTCTCGGGGATCGGCACCGGCGGCACGATCACGGGTGTCGGGCAAGTTCTGAAGGAGCGCGCGCCAGGCGCCAAGATCATTGCGATCGAACCAGAAGACAGCCCGATCCTGTCGGGCGGCGATCCCGGCCCGCACAAGATCCAGGGTATCGGCGCGGGCTTTGTGCCAGGCATCCTGCAACGTGATCTGATTGACGAAGTGCTGACTGTCGCCAATGAAACTGCGTTCGAGAACGCGCGTCTGCTGGCGAGGATCGAAGGCATCCCGGGCGGAATTTCGTCAGGGGCAGCCATCTCGGCGTCGATAGAACTTGCGGAACGCGAGGGCATGGCCGGCAAGCGGATTGTGGCGATCCTGCCCAGCTTTGCCGAGCGATATCTCTCGACAGCCCTGTTTGATGGTATCGGCTGATGGTCTGGGTGCTTGAGCTTGCAGGGGTGGTGATGCTGCTGCTGGTAGTGTGGGTCCTGTTCCGCGCCGCCCGCGCCCGTCCCGACGAGCCAAGCATGCGCTATGTTGCGTGGGGCTCGCTGATCGCATGGGTCACCTTTGCCATCATCACACTGATCGATTTCGGCTATGTGCGCGAGAACACAGGCGAGATTGGCCAGACCGCGCTGATCCTCGCGGTGATAGGTGGCATCTTTGTGGGTTATCGAATGATCCTCAGCCGCTTGCGCGACCGGGCGGGATCGTGAGGACGAACCGTCGTTTTGGTACATTACTGTGAGCAGAAAGATAAATTTGGTGATTATAAAACCTGAATAATATTCGACGAGTTTGGTATTCTTGGGCGCGCCATCCTCGTTTTGATGAACGCAAAAGTCTTGGTAACAGCCTTATGTGCGAAAAACCCCAAAAAGTGACTGTTACGACTTCGCGACACAAACCTGCACATATGCGAATTTCAGCTTCTCTAATGCTGCCCAACCGAAAGATCGTCGATTGACGATACCAGCTTCAATAGGTCGGCCTCATAGAAACCGGCGGCATTGATGCTATTCGTCTCCAGCATCTTCAGCCCATGATCCGTCCGACAAATATCGATAACATATGCCGGTGCGTATTCTGGGTTTGCCTCCACCAGACCCTTGGCAAAATCCGTAAGCGCAGGCTGACCGCCCTCTTAGCCGCCTGATTCCATATGATTGAGAAGGGCCCATCCGCAACAGGAGGGTTCCGATGGATGATACAGTACAAAGTG
>JBGCFK010000205.1:0-4034 GCA_045106875.1 Paracoccaceae bacterium
GCTACGGGCATATGGGCTGGCTTCGCGTTGCCAAGGCCGCCGATCATGAAGCGGTGCGCGTGGCTCTGGATCGTGTTGGCATGGCCGACTATCGGTTGCGCCAGATCGGAGAGCTGTCCGGCGGGCAAAAGAAACGTGTCTTCCTCGCCCGTGCGCTGGCGCAGGATGCTCGGGTGATCCTGCTGGACGAGCCCTTCACCGGCGTCGATGTCGAAACCGAGGCGCGCATTGTCGGCTTGATGCGCGAGATGCGGGATGAAGGCCGGGTGATGCTGGTCTCTACCCACAACCTCGGATCGGTACCCGAGTTCTGCGACCACGTTGTGTTGATCAATCGCACGGTGCTGGCCAGTGGCCCAACAGAACAGGTCTTTACCCAGTCCAATCTGGAACGCGCTTTCGGGGGTGTACTGCGCCAGTTCGTTCTTGGTGGACAGGACCTGCACGACGATGACGATGCCCGGCAGCTGACCGTGATCACCGACGATGAGCGGCCCTTCGTTGTCTATGAAGAGAAAGCGGGCGAGAAGGCTGACCCCCGGTGACCACCTTGCTCGAGCCATTCGCCTACACCTACATGGTCAACGCCATGTGGGTCAGCGCGCTGGTCGGAGCGGTTTGCGCATTCCTTTCGGCTTATCTGATGCTGAAGGGCTGGTCGTTGATCGGAGATGCGCTCAGCCACTCCGTGGTGCCCGGCGTGGCAGGCGCCTATCTGCTGGGCCTGCCCTATGCTGTGGGCGCGTTCCTGTCCGGAGGTCTCGCGGCCGCAGCGATGTTGTTCATCAACGAGCGCACCCGGCTGAAACAGGACGCTGTCATCGGCCTGATTTTCACAGGCTTCTTCGGTGCCGGGCTGTTCATCAATTCGCTGTCGCCAGCGCCAATCGACATCAAGACGATCATCTTTGGCAACATCCTCGCCATCACGCCCGAGGATACACTTCAGGTCGTCATCATCGGCAGTGTCTCGATTGTGGTGCTCTTGGCCAAGTGGCGCGATCTGATGGTGGTGTTCTTTGACGAAAGTCACGCGCGGTCCATCGGGTTGAATCCGGGGCGGCTGAAAGTGATGTTCTTCACCATTCTGTCCGCTTGCACCGTCGCTGCGCTGATCACTGTTGGAGCGTTTCTCGTGATCGCGATGGTCGTCACTCCGGGTGCGACCGCCTATCTGCTGACAGATCGGTTTCCGCGGCTGATCCTGATCTCGGTCCTGATTGGTGCCGGCACGGCGTTTGTCGGAGCCTACGCGTCCTTCTTCCTCGACGGCGCAACAGGCGGGGTAATCGT
This sequence comes from Paracoccaceae bacterium, assembly GCA_045106875.1. GTDB lineage: Bacteria > Pseudomonadota > Alphaproteobacteria > Rhodobacterales > Rhodobacteraceae > Thermohalobaculum. Next base: position 1,294 of record JBGCFK010000205.1, read on the forward strand.
GTGCCTGCAAACATCTCTCTTTCTCATCGCGTTCGTATTTGCGCCGCGCCATGGCCTGCTTGCTGCCCGTCGGAGGGCCCGCGTGTGAGTATCCTGACCGAACCCTTCGCCTACCAGTTCATGCAGCAGGCGCTGTTGATCACGCTGTTGATCGCGGTTCCGGCGGGGGTGCTCTCGTGCCTGCTGGTGTTGAAGGGATGGTCGCTGATGGGGGACGCGATTGCCCATGCGGTGTTGCCGGGGATCGTGCTGGCCTATCTTCTGGGTATCCCGCTGGCCATCGGAGCCTTCACGGCTGGCATGGTGTGCGCGGGTGCGACCGGGTTCCTGACCGAGAACTCCCGCGTCAAAGCGGATACCGTAATGGGCGTCGTGTTCTCGGGCATGTTCGGGCTGGGGATCGTCATGTACACGTCGATCCGGACCGAGGTGCCTCTGGATCATATCCTGTTCGGCGACATGCTGGGCGTCACATGGAACGACGTGATCGAAACAGGCGTGATTGCGCTGGTGGCTTTGGTGGCCGTGCTCGCGCGGCGGCGAGATCTGTTGCTGTTCGCATTCGACCCGCAACATGCGCAAGCGGTGGGGCTGCCCACAAGGGTGCTGCACTACGGGCTGCTCGCGGTGATCTCGCTGGTGGTGGTCGGCGCGTTGAAAGCGCTTGGGCTTATCCTTGCTATCGCGTTCCTGATCGGACCCGGAGCCGTCGCGCATCTGCTGACCGACCGGTTTGACCACATGCTGATGGTGTCCGTTCTGACGGCGGCGGTGTCGTCCGTTCTGGGGATTGCGCTGAGCTTTCATATCGGAAGCGCCCCTGCCCCCTCGGTTGTGGTGGTCATGACGGGGCTGTTTGTGCTCGCGTTCCTGTTCGCGCCAAAATACGGGATCCTGATCAGGCGTGGTTAGCCGCGTTGGCTCCATTCCTCGCGTAGCGCACGATAATCGATGTCACGGGTTTGGATCTCTTCCGGTGTCGCCCGCATCTGTTGTGAAGGGTGACGGGCTGCAACCAAGGCGAGGAACCGGGCTTCGAAGCTCATCAGGAATCCGTTCAGCAGGAAGAAGATCATGACAATCAGGGATGCTAGGATCCAGAATTTCTGTGTTTCTGTGAGCCCGCTCATCCCGGTCACGGCAAAGATCACTGCAATCATGCCCAGCCCTGTCAGGCCTGCAAACAGCGGCAACACGAACAGGAAGCGGATCAGGATCCAGCCCATGCCGTAGACCGCAGGCGCGCGCTCGATCAGGCAGGCGCGGGGAACGATGAAGAACCCGTAAATCCCTATCGGCAGGAGGGTGGCCACGACGACGATCCACATCCAGCCTGACCATTCGACTTCCTCGGGCGAGGATACAAGCTTCCCACCGACCAACCGGGCCGTGCTCTCCACGCCCACCCCTGCGGTCACGGCACCAATGACGACTATGCCAAGAAGCAGGTTCACGATCAGCACCAAGATAAAGCAGTCCCAAAAGGCCGCTTTGAACTCGCGTTGCTTATGGAGCGGGCGCAGGCCAGTGATCGAACAGGCGTACCGGGCCGCTTGGGTGTTCACGAATGCTGTGACGCCAATCGATACGCCGATGGAGAGGGGTATGCTGATGACGACGCCGGGCAGACCCAGCAACATCAGAACCGAGATGGCAGTGCCCAATACGGCACCGATGGCTGCTGCGAGAATCGCGACCGGCACTGTGAGCAGAGCCAGATATGGACCATAAAGAACCGCAGCCAGTATTGCGCGGAAGAACAACATGAACATACAGGATACCTGTCTGCTTCTATCAGGCGTTCGTTGACCTTAGAGTGTTTCCGGGACGCATGCAAAGAGAGTGCCGCTCAGAAAATCCGTCAGAGGCTGAGGTTTGGCGGTTCGGTTGCAGGCGGATCCTCTCAAGGTGTTTCGCCAAGACGCCCAACGCTTGACCGTGGCGCGAGCACCTGTTCCGCCGCCTCGCTCGCCACCAATTGCTTGTTGGATTCGTGCGGCTTGTCCCGCATTTGCCGCGATATCGCGTCCTGCGGCAAACCCGACTGGGTGGCGTATGCCAAACCACCCTTCGGCGGGCCGGGAGCAGTAAACGCTGCGAAAATGGCTACTTAAGTGCACTTCGATCGCAGCATCCGTAACGCACAATCCCCATAGTATCGGGACACCTCGCGCTTTCCTCCTTGTCAGATTTGTCGCCGCTGCTGATGGTGCTGACAGCAGCCACAAACTTTAGACGAAGGCCCGGTCGTGTGTTTTCAGTGTCCTGAAATCTAGCCACGCAGATGGTAGGTCAGAGCTGCCGCGATGCATATCAGCAAGGCAGCATTGTCTAAGGTTTGTGGCTGTTGTCAGCGCAAGCTGCAGCGGCGACAAGCCTGACAAGGAAGAAAGCACGGGCTGTTTTTAGAGCTATGGGTATTGTGGGCCGCGGCTGCAATTTTGGTCGTCGAGTGCGAGCCACGCTGTGCCAGCAGGTGATGTAAGTTGGCTAATTGTCCCAACGCTGTTTGGTCGATGGCCACGCGTTTTGGCGTGACGAACCTGATGCCGCGCAAGATTTTGTGAGATAGGCGCCTGAATTCCAGCGCGAGGTGCAACACCCCTCGACCGGTGTGATACCGGTTGGTTGCTGAGACCGAAGGAGTGTTGCCATGGGATCGTACCGCCATCTGTCGCGGGATGACAGAGGTCAGATTGCTGGAATGCGTGCCGCTGGCCTGACACTGGGCGAGATCGGGA
>JBGCFK010000206.1:0-6290 GCA_045106875.1 Paracoccaceae bacterium
CACCTTGGTGACATGGACTTCAAGGTTGCGGGCACGGAGGAAGGCATCACCTCTCTCCAGATGGATATCAAGATCGCCGGCATCACGCCCGAGATCATGAAGGTCGCGCTTGCACAGGCAAAGGATGGGCGCTTGCACATCCTGGAAGAGATGTCCAAAGCTTTGACCGAGGGCCGGACCGAGTTCTCGGCGCATGCGCCACGTATCGAAACCATGCAAATCAACCCGGACAAGATCCGCGAAGTGATCGGTTCGGGCGGCAAGGTGATCCGCGCGATCGTCGAAGAATCGGGCGCCAAGGTCGATATCAACGACGATGGAATAATCAAGATCGCGTCGCCAGATGGTGCGGCCATCGAGAAGGCCTATGCACTGATCAACGAGATCGTTGCCGAACCCGAGCAGGGCAAGATCTACACCGGTAAAGTGGTGAAGATCATGGACTTTGGAGCGTTCGTGAACTTCTTCGGCAAGCGTGACGGGCTGGTACACATCTCCCAGATGACCTTCGAACGTGGCGCCAATCCCAAGGATCTGGTCAAGGAAGGTCAGGAAGTCAAAGTCAAGCTGATGGGCTTCGACGATCGGGGCAAGGTGCGCCTGTCCATGAAGGTTGTGGATCAGGAAACCGGTAAGGAAATCGAAAAGCAGGAAAAGGCTGAAGAGCCTGCCGAGGGCTGATCGGTCTACAGATCCAATGATTTCAGGGCGGCTTTCGGGTCGCCCTTTTTCTTGTCTTGATTTCGTCACTTATTTTAAATATCAAAATGACAGTCGATATCAGGGAGAACGGACATGTCGCTTTTGAAAATGCTTCAACAGGCTCAGGGCGGGCAGGGGCTGAGTGGGCTTGCACGACAGTTTGGATTGGATGACTCGCAAGCGGGCGGACTTGCCGAAATGTTGGCGCCAGCCATCGGTTCTGCCGCGAAAAAGCGCGCAGAGTCGGGGGGACTGGAAGCCTTGTTGGGTCAACTGCAGGGGGAAGCTCAGGGCACCTTATTTGACGACCCGTCTGCTGCTGCTGCTCCAGAGGCGCGCGCGCAGGGCGAAAACTTCCTCGAACAGCTTCTGGGTTCGCGCGATGCGACCAAGGAGTTGGCCAGCGAAGCTGCAAGTCGAGCTGGCGTCGAGCAGTCCAAGGTTGAAGAGTTCCTGCCTTCATTGGCCGCAATGTTACAAGGTGGCATGCAGAAGCAGACACCTGATGACGGGATCGCAGGCATGCTGTCCGGCCTGACCGGTGGTGGGGCGTCGTCAGGCGGCGGGCTCATGGGCATGATCGGTGGTCTGCTGGGCGGCAGTTCGGGCGGTTCCGGTGGTGGTCTGGACCTTGGAAGCCTCGCCAATATGCTGGATGCCGATGGTGACGGATCGCCGTTGGACGACATTCTTGAGAAAGTGATGCGCTGAGTTCAGCATCAGGTGTCGCGCGAAAGCCGCGCGGCACCACTGGTGTCTGGTAGATTGCATGTCCTCAGACGGCCAGCCGGTCCAAGAGTGTCTTGTGTACCGCCCGCTCAGCCTCGACGGTATAGCAGTTCCAAAGTGCATCAAGGACAGGATCCTCTCGAAACTCTGTGGCAGCAGCGAGCTCTGCCTCACACTGAAGACTGTCTGTCAGGGCATCTAGACGGATTGCCGCTTCACCCATGGCTCTAGCCTCATCATCAAGAGCGGCCGTGGCTGCGAGCATGCCCGCTGTCACATCCAGCAACTCGGCAACCTTTGAACTGCCTTCGCTTTCGAAGTGCTGCTCAGACCATTGATAGCCAAGCGTAACCAGCAAATCTGTCCAGATTTCTGTAGTGAAAGTTTCGAAATCGACCGCCAAGTCTCTGAGTGGGATGAAATCCGCCCAATCTGATTTACTCGAAAGCGCCGTTTCCAGTGCGGTGTTGCTTGCCGGAAGGACTCGGCTGGCAAGTATCATCGCAAGTCGGGTTCGCAGCCCTGCTGTGAGAGTCTCGATCGCGGTGGCGGCGTTTCCGACAGACTCGCCCCCCTCTCTGACGGCCTGTGACATGTCATGCAATTGGGCTGCCAGACAAATTTCGACAAGCGTGCGTGATTGTCCCTGCGCCCCCAAGCCAAGGTCTGCGCCTGATACGACATGCGTGCTGCGTTGGTCGATACTGTCGCGCAGTTGCATGATCGACATCAACTTTCCCAAAGGTGCACTGACGCGCCGCTGTACTGTCAGCGACTCGCTGCCACAGTCAGACAGTATGGACGCGACGACGTCAGGCGGCATTGGCGCGGCTCCTGCCAAATCAGCTAGTTCTCCCGCCAAGTTATCGGCAACAGTTTCAAGCCCATCTGCAGTCCTGCGCGCTGCGGAGTCGATATCAGGTGGGGCTCCCGTGTCGTTGAGTGCCTGGTAGATTCGCCCAGCAAGGCCACGGATCTGCCGGGTCAGCTCATCCACCAAAGCCGCAGGGACACCCGTAGTTGCCCCTGTTTCACCGGTGGCGGCAGGGCCGGCCGGAGCAACCATCCGATTCGCGGCGGTTCGGATCTCCCGCAGGGACGTGAATGCGCGGTCGAGACTGGCATCCAGCGCCTCAGCCTCCCGCACAATACCATTGCCAAGGCCATTCAGCCCGGTCGCGGACCGGTCCAAGTTGGCGGGCGTGGCTGCTTCTCGCGTGCTCATCCAATGGACTTATCCCCGAATTACTTTCCAAATTATGAGCGCTGGAATTGCGGATAGGTTGGTGGCGATTAATCCGGTCTTCACTTCCATTGCAGTATGAAGCGGTCGTTCACTACGAGGAGTTGCCCGGTGTCTGAGCCCGTTTCGAAGTCTTCCCAAGATGAAACCTTTGTGCTGCAGGCCGACCTGTCGCCGGCCGACGCTGAGGAAGCTCGAGAGGCGCTCATTGCGCACTTGACGACAGCCAAGGAGAGGGCGGGTTCCATGACGATAGAGATTGATGGTGGCGGTGGCACACCATGTGCCCTTCAGCTTCTTGTCGCTGCGCAGCGCTCTGCAGAGGTGGCGCAAGTGGGCCTGAACATGTCCGAGCAGGCGGGCAAGCTGCTTGCCGCAGTTCATGCTGACTAACAAGGAATGATGAGCAGATGACAAAGACAATTCTGACGGTCGACGATTCCCGCAGTATTCGCGAAGCCGTGCGGTTCTCGCTGGAACCGCTGGGTTACAATATCGTCGAAGCTGAAGACGGAGTGGATGGCCTTGATGTGCTGTCCAAGAACAAGGTCGATCTCGTAATCACCGATCTCAATATGCCCAATCTGGATGGATTGGAATTTATCGAGAAGGTGCGCGAGGATGGGCGTTACTCAGGGCTCCCCTTGGTCATGCTGACCACAGAAGGACAGGCCGACAAGATGCGCCGTGGCAAAAAGGCCGGAGCATCTGGCTGGATCGTCAAACCGTTCAACGAGCTCCAGCTCGAACTTACCGTTAAGAAATTTGTCGGTTGAGGGTGCCTCCCCTCACTTCGCAAGACTGAAAGGACGCAGCCATGCAAGATCGTAAATTCACTGATGAAGAGCTGTTGGAACGGCTGCATATCGGTTTGGAAAAGGACTATATCGCGCCATGGTTCCAGCCGGTCATGGATCCATCGGGAATCAATATGATTTCAGCAGAAGCACTGCCGCGATTTATCGATCCGGAGTTTGGTATCATTTCGCCCATGACGTTCATCGATGTGGCCAGTCGCCACGGATTGCTCGGCCCTATTGGCGAGGTGCTGCTGACCAAATCCTGTGTCGCTTACGCAGAGTGGGCTGAACGTGGGATTGCGCCCGAGTTGGTCACCATCAACCTCTCTGCCGAAGAACTTCAAACTGAAGGTATCGTAGACCGGATCAAGGGTGCGCTCGTCAAAGCGGGCATCAAACCATCTAACTTGGGCATCGAGGTGGCTGAGACAGTAGCTACCGATGAGGGTTGTGAAATGGTGCTGTCCGCAATTGACGGTTTTGTCGATATTGGCGTCCGGGTAACGGTAGATGACCTGGGTGCGGGTGATGTTGATCCCAGTATTCTGAAACGCCTGCATGCTACCACCGCGAAAATCGACCGGATGACTGTGAGCAAGCTGGGTGAGACGGACGAGGCCTATGACAGGGTCAAGCAGCTCACTTCAGTCTGCAAGGACCTCGGTATTCCAGTGATTGCCAAAGGGGTAGAGACACGAATGCAGATTGACTTGCTGGTGGAAACCGGGTGTTCGGGTCAACAGGGTTTTGCGATTGCGAGGCCCATGCCTTTGGACAGCTTTACTGAGTGGCTGGATCTGAATACGGGTTGGGATATGGATGCCAGCGTGGCCTAATCGGCACTTTCCAAGATCTTGAAGTGCGCTTCGGCCAGCCGCAGCGCGTTTCCTCTTTATAAATATTCTTTGTTTGTGTTGAGCCCATCGTGTTCAACTCTTTCCAGCCAAATAACTGGTTGGAGAAAGTTATGAACAAGGTCATGACCTCAACGGATGTGAGTGCCATTGCTCATGGTTACGATCCGGACCCTGGCCGATCTTACTCCTTGCTGGCCCAAGCATATACTGATCCTGCCTGGTACAGATACGAACAAGACGCTGTTTTCGGTCATAGTTGGCAATGGGTTTGCCATGTTGAAAGCCTCCGTAATCCTGGCGCGTTCATTGCTGTTCAAATCGCTGGCCAACCCGTTGCAGTTGTTCGAGGCGCTGATGGTCAGTTGCGTGCCTTCTACAACGTCTGCAAACACCGGGCACACCAACTGCTCTCTGGCGCTGGTGAAACCTCACGAATTTTATGCCCCTATCATGCCTGGGTCTACGACCTGAGCGGGCAACTTCGCCGAGCGCCAGAGACTGAAAACCTGGTGAACTTTGATCCCACCGAAATCTGCCTGGACCGTGTGAAGGTGGAGGAGTTCTGTGGCTTCGTTTATGTCAATCTCGATCCAAACGCGCGTGCACTGGCTGCTCAGTCCGGCGATCTGGAAGCTGAAATTTTGCATTGGGCGCCCGATATCGAAAACCTGACTTTCGGCCACCGGCTCACTTACGAGATCCAGTCGAACTGGAAGAATGTCGTGGACAACTTTCTTGAATGTTATCACTGCCCGACAGCGCACAAGGATTTCTGCACCCTAGTGGATATGGACACTTACAAGGTCACAACTCATGGCATCTACTCAAGCCATATGGCGGATGCAGGCAAGGGGAACAACGCGGCGTATGACGTATCGAACGCGTCGGTCAGGACCCATGCGGTTTGGTGGCTTTGGCCTACGACATGCCTGATGCGTTACCCGGGGCGATCTTCGATGATCGTGCTAAACATTATCCCTGCAGGGCCAGACCGAACGATGGAGACCTATGACTTTTTCCTCGAGACGCCGGAACCGGACGCTGCTGAACTTGAAGCAATCCGCTATCTGGATGAAGTGCTACAAGTCGAAGACATCGCCCTCGTTGAATCTGTGCAAAGGGGCATGGAAACTCCGGCCTTTAAGCAAGGCCGGATTGTCCATGATCCTCAGGGGTCAGGTAAGTCCGAACATGCGGTCCACCACTTTCACGGGCTGGTTCTGGACGCCTACCGCGCTGCGATGGCTGAATAAGACTCCGGCTCAAAATCCGATGACGACTTTTGTTGTTGAGTAGGGTGTTGATCTCCTGACCGGAGGTATCGAGGTCAAAGCATCAGCAGACCCGATTGAAGTCTCCCAGTCGTTTGCGACCCAAGGACAGTGACCGAGCCGTGCTAAGGTACGCTCGACCACTCAGCTGTGGGCAAAGACTGGAATCCCGATGTCGCCATGTACTGGTGAAAGGCCCAAACCGCACGCACTTCGGGTCAATTTGACCTGCCCTTTTTCCAGTGCCAGTGGCAAATCGATCAAACATGTTTGCCGGGAACTTCTGGTTTCGTGGGTCACGATCAGCAAGTTCATCTGCTCTGATTTTACCGGGTTGGCCTTTGATCGCTCGATGCAGAAGCCCGCACCGAGAAGCAGGGCAAAGAAGCAGGGCCGAACCGCCGAACTGATCTTCCGCCCCGACTTTTGCATCCCTGACGAACTGTCCGATCTCCCATTCGGCCAGACCTGTTCCACCTGATCAGCAAACTCCACGAGCGCACGTTGATCGTAAGCGTCGGCTGACGGCGCTTTCGGCTTGGTCTTGACTATGCGTTGAAGTTCCATGGCATGAGTTCTTGGATATCTCCCTGCATATGCCCGCTGAGTATCTTCTCGAGGGCATATTCGAGATAGGCCTGCGGGTTGATACCGTTGAGCTTACAGGTGCCGATCAGCGATGCCATTC
>JBGCFK010000207.1:0-18665 GCA_045106875.1 Paracoccaceae bacterium
TGCACATCCGAGCTGATTGTGTCCGGCAGGAACCCGTTCGCAAGCATCGCACGAGCGGTCTTGAAGCTGACCGAACCTTTGCCATGCCCCACATCAAACAAAACGCCCCGCGCGCGCGCATCTCGCACCGCCTGCTTCACAGTTCCCTGCGCAGTTGCCGGGGAATTCGGGAAGGGCCGGAAACAGTGTGTCAACACATCGCCCGGCCGCATCGCATCAAGCACCTCTTCATAAGAGGGCGGTGGCTCGTCGATATGCACCATCATCGGCATGCCCGTCTCGTCGGCGACCTGCAGCGCATATGTGAACGGGCTCATACCCTGCTGGCCCGAGGCGTGGCGCCCAAGGCGGATCTTGATGCCGACGATGACGTCCCTGTTGGCATCTGCAACTTCGGCGGCGGCGCGCGGGTCCATCAGCCTGATATCCTCGCTTTCGCCCACCATGACATTATCCGAAAAGCCGAATATGCCCGCATGGCTCACGTGCAGATAGGCGAGGATGCGAACGGCCGAAGGCTCGATCACATGCGCGCGGAAGCCGGCAAAGTTGCCTGGCCCTGCTGATCCCGTATCGATCGCGGTCGTGACACCCGACGTGCGGCAGAACTCCTCGGCATCAATCCCGAGCGATGTGCCGCCCCAATAGACATGCGTGTGCATGTCGATCAGCCCTGGCGTGACCACAAGCCCCGAGACATCTCGGATCTCGGTGGCCTTGCCTGGCTCCATATCGTCACCGATGGCCGAGACCTTCCCGTCAGTGAAGGCGACCTGAGCCACACGATCGATGTTTTGCGAAGGATCGATCACCCGTCCGCCGGTGAGGATGAGGTCTGGTGTCATATTGGGCTCCTCTTCGGGGCATCATGCGGCCACGCCCCACACGGGGCAAGGCGGGCTCTGCCCACCTCCTGTCCAACCTTCGGTTGTCCAAGTGGCCGCATGTTGGCGCTTCGTGTCAACTGTCCATTCCCAGCAGTTCCGGTAGTTTGTCCATGCTGTCGAAAGCATGCGCGCCGTGAGAGGTGAGTTTTTCTGCCGGTGTGTCCGCTGCATAGCCGAAGCAGGGCATCCCCGCCGCCTGTGCTGCGCGAACCCCAGAGGCAGAATCCTCGACCACAACGCAGCGTCCCGGCGACGTACCAAATGACCTGGCCGCATGCAGGAACAGCCCGGGCTCCGGCTTTGCGATACCAACATCATGTGCCGAGAAGACCCTGCCTACGAAGCGGTCCCATAGTCCTGTGCGTCCCAGAGTGACTTCCATCTTCCGCACGGGTCCGTTCGAGCCAATACAGTACAGGATACCAGCCATATCCAGCCTGTCCAACACGCCATGTATGCCGGGTATCGCTTCGACCTCGGCACCGAGTGTTTCGATCATGCGGCCGTAAAAGCCGGCTACCCAGTCTTGCGGCAAAGCGGCGCCCAGTCCGTTTGCTTTCTCGAACACTGATTTGATCGTACCGCCGACAAAGAGTTCAATGCATTGCTCGGTCGAGATGGGCAGGCCGTGCGCCGAGATGTCTTCTGCCAGCAGGCGATTGGTGATCGGTTCCGAATCCACCAGCACGCCGTCGCAGTCGAAGATCACCAGATCGGGTTTCACGTCAGTACTTTCGCAAGTGCGCGGGCAGGGGCGCCCGTCTCGAAACAGGCGGCGAACGCATCAATCGAGGCCTCATGTCCCACGCTCGCATCCGCATTCCAGCCCAGCATGACCTGTTTCTGGGCGCGGATGGCTACAGGTTCGCATGCCAGGATCTGGTCGATCCAGTTCTGCGCAGTCTGATGCAGCTCGTTCGTCTCGGTCAGACGCTCGATGAAGCCGATCTCCAGTGCCTCCGCAGCACATACGTCGCGACCTGTGAACAGAAGCTCTGACGTCTTTCCCCAACCTATCAGCCTTGGCAGCAGATTTGCCTGGATCACCGAGGGGATGCCGACGCGTACCTCGGGCATGCTGGCGACAAGGCTATGGTCGGCGATCCGCATGTCGCACGCAGCGGCAAGTTCCATGGCGGCGCCCACGCAATGCCCCTGCAAGATCGCGATCACCGGAACGGGCAGGGTGCGCAGAGCATGGATGGCTTGTCCAAGCGAGGTGATAAAGTGCCGTGCACCTGCCGCATCCAGCGTGGCCATGACTTTGACATTGGCGCCTGCGGCAAAGATCCCTCCCTGCCCACGAAGGGTTACCAGGCGGACATCATCCTGCGCCATGATTTCTGCGCAGCGTGCAGTGAGACCGGCGATTACCGCAGGCCCGATGGCATTACGCCGCCGGGGATGGTCGATCTCCAGATGGGCAATCGTCCCACGAACGCTGGTCTCGTAGCGAAGCGTGACTGTCCCGCCGTCAAGATTTTTCCGGGCGTTTTCAGCCATTTTCGGCAGATCCGGTGAACACCACATTCTCGGGCATCTCACCCGCAATGGCACGCGCGCAGTTATCGGCCACGAATTTCCAGCGCCGCGCATGCATCTCCTCGGTTACGGCCGAGCGGTGCGCCGACAGCAAGACGTTGTCGAGATCCTGAAAGGGTCTGTTACAGGGCCAGTTCTCGGCACCATAATTGTACCAGGTGTCGATGACTGCACCGCCGATACGCCGCTCGGACAGGGCCTCGTAGAGTGCGTCTTCATCCACAATCTTGCCTCGGGCCACGTTGATCAGGACGCCAGTGGGCTTCATGCGGGCGAGCCTTTTCGCGTTTATCATTCCGATGGTCTCTTCGTTCATGTCGCAGGCGATCAGCACGAAATCCGATTGCTCCAACAATTCGTCCAGCCGATCGGCCTGCCCGAGCCAGCCCAGCTCTGGCGGGCATGGCTGTGCCGAGCGGCGGATGCCGATGCAGCGCATCCCGAAAGCATTCGCCCGAACCGCCGTCTCGTGTCCGATATGCCCGTAGCCAACTATCCCAAGCGTGCGCCCCTTGATCTCGCCGTGTGTTGGCGCGACGCCGGGACCATATCCGTTCCACCCATGCGCCCTGATCTCGGCATCCATGTGCCGAAGCCCGATCTGCCATTCCAGCATCGCGAGCAATGTGTATTCGGCAATGCAGGTCTCGTGCTCGTATGTATTCGCGACCGGAACGCCCTTGGGTATCCGGTCGGGGCTGGTAAAGTCGTATCCGGTCCACGGGATCTGGCAGAGTTTGAGATCCGGACAGTCCGGCCAGGGGGTCGGGATCGAACCGCCGACAATCACATGCGCACGCGCGGCCAGAGCGGGGAAGTCTTCGACCCCGTCCTGGCCTGGATCCCACGTAAGGATTTCCCAGTCTTCGGATGCATTGGCGCGAAGCATGTCGGCGCGGCTGACAGCAATGTTTCCCTGGATCAGGATTGTCGGCATCTTGGTCTCCTCATGGGGATCGGATCAAACGGAGTTCGCGCACTGGCGTGCGCTCGCACGACTTGCCCTCGCGCATCGGCTTCGCCTCGGCACGAGGTGTTGGCGCCCCGGTGCCGATCACCAGAACGGCCCAAGACGTTCGCGGTGGCGGCGGCGTTCCTCACGCGCCTGGTCGCCATCGCTGCGTGTCGCGGCAGGCGCGATGATCACGACACAGGCTGGTCCCGCGGACTTCGGGAAGTAGAGCCCGCCAAGCGGTATGAAATGCTGTCGGTTCAATCGGTCAATGCTCGTGTCTGTCTCTGTGCGCGGCAGCACCGCTCTGGCGTAGTGTATGCCCACCGCCGGCAGTGCGCCGAGGCATGCGAGTATGGTCCAGATGCTGGCAAACGGCGTTGCCTCCAGCAGGGACGGGTAAAAGAAGAATGACAGCCCCAGCACAAAGAGTACGCCTGCGCCCAAGGCCCATGGAAGATAGCGCTGTTCGATCCCGTCCAGATGCGTTGTCTGACGGGCCAGCCGGTCTATTTCGTCGGCCGTGGCCTGCAATGCCTCTGGACCCGGCCTTCGAAGCGTTTCCAGCGCGCCTGAAATTTCGGCTAATCGGTCGTCAATTTCGTCCACCAGAGGCGGATCCTCTGCAGCAATCCAGCGCGCCTTGATGTCCGCGGCAAGTTGGTTTGCCTCTGTCGCCACGGCTCTACGTGCTTCTGCTTCCATGTCCGGGATATCCGTTGGGACGGCGTTGCCGAGCCGGCTGACCTGCATTGCGAGCTCTGGATGCCGCCCAAGAGCCGCGCCGAGATATCCCGCGACATGATGCAGCTCGTCTGCTGCGCCCCGAAGTTCGTTCGCGATTTCCGGCGCCCGTTCCGCGAGAAAGGCCTCCAGCGAGAGCCGCGTGCCGGGTTCCGCCGTGCCAGATCCAGCCACCTGCGGTTTTGTCATGGCACCATGATGATCTTGCCGGTCACTTTACGGTGTTTGAAGCGGCCAAAGGCGGTCTTCCATTCGGCCAGCGGCAGGGTCTCTGAGATATGCGGCGTCAGTTTCCCTGTCCGGTATTCCGCAAACAGGCGGTCCATCGCCCGATCCTTGATCGCGCCGTACTCCGGCAGACCCTTGCCAAGCGGTGAGCCGATGGCCGAGATGTTCTTGTTCAACAGGTAAGTCGGTTTGATCGATTGAATGCGCCCGCCTGCAAACCCCACGATCGCCATGCGTCCCCCGTTGCGCACGCCCCTTATCGCGGCGTCCCAGACGTCGCCTCCGACCATATCCATCACAGCGTCCACACCTTCTGGTGCGATGGCAAAGATCTGGTCTCTCAAGGTACTGAAGAGGTCTGGCGAGGAGAGATCCACGGTTGCCTCGGCGCCTTGCTCGATCACAAGATGGGCCTTCTCGGGGGAGGTGACTCCGCCGATGATCCTGATCCCCAGCGCCGCACCGTATTGCACCATGGCCAGCCCCACGCCGCCTGACGCCCCTGTCACCAAAACCCACTCACCGGGCTTGCAAGCACTGTTTTCAATCATCGAGATATGCGCGGTCAGATATACCAGTCCGAAGGCAGCCGCATGGTCCCAGGGCATTGCATCGGGGATCTTCCAGACATCGCCCTCAGGCGCGGCGACCTTTTCGGCGAAGGCTCCGTCACGCGTATAAGTGAGCACGCGGTCACCGGGAGCCACGCGCGTAACGCCTTCGCCAACCGCCAGGACCACCCCTGCCGCATCGAAGCCGGGAACAAAGGGCGTTGGCGGTTTGTGCTGATATCCGCCCTCGACCATCAGTACATCGGGGAAGTTGACCGACATCGCGCGGGTTTCTATCAGGACCCCACCCGGGCCCGGTGCGGGATCGGGCCAGTCTTCTTGCAAGGCATGGCTGTCCCAGGGGCCGTATTCCGACACGACAAGTGCGCGCATCAGGTGTTCTCCATATAACTGCGGGCAAGCCAGCGGCAGACAAGGGCGGGACGGTCCTGATCCTCGACTTCCACCGTCACATCATAGTGCATGGTCAGTTCGCCGGGTTTGCGTTCTTCCAGCTCCGCCAGGACAAATCGGGCACGCACCCTCGCACCTGAGGGTACTGGGGCCACGAAGCGCAGCTTGTCGATGCCGTAGTTGACCGAGTGTTTCACACCTTGCAGCCGTGGGCGCGGCCCCATCCCCAGATAGCTGAGCAGGGACAATGTGTAGAACCCATGCGCAATGGTCGTGCCCATTGGTGTCTCAGCAGCGGCTTCAGGGTCGACATGGATGAACTGGTGATCACCAGTGAGATCTGCAAATGCGTCGATCCGGTCCTGTCCGATTACTGTCCAGTCGGACACACCGGTCTCCGTGCCGACCATTCCCCGCAATTTGTCCAAAGACACATAGCGGTGGTCTCGGTCAATGGGCAGCTTGGTCGACATCACTATTGCAGCACCGAACGCGAGGTCGGCTCTAGCCGCGTGACCTGGATGGTCGAGCGGTCGATGCATGCGCCGACGCGTTCAGTAAGCTTGTTCAGCCAATGGTCCGATTTGTAGACGGCTTCGTAGAGCCTCTCGCGCTCGGCCTCGCTTTCGAAGCGGCGGATCCAGAAATAGACATCCTCGGCCTCTACTTGGAACGACCCTGCGATGACCATGCCCTGCTCGATCTGGAAGGGCATGATCTCCTCTTCCATCAGTTTTAACCATTCGGCCATTTTACCGGGGCGAATCTCGTAGCGGCGCAATTCGTAGAAGGCCATCATGTGTTCCCTTGGTCGTGTTGTTGGACGAAAGCGCGGATCAGGTCCGCGACTTCGCCGGGTTTCTGGTGGTGCAGCCAATGATCTGCGTCTTTTATCTCGCGCACGGTAAGGTCATCACAGAGCGTGTCCAGACCTTCGCGGGCTTCTGGTAGCAGCAGGGTGTCATTCATCCCCCATATGAGAAGATGAGGAATGGTCACGCGCATTTCGGGGGCGGGGAAGTTGGGGAGCTCGTCTTTGGCAACCCTCGCGCCGGGTGCGCGGACGACCAGAGGGCTGGCGCGGTACCAGTTAATCATTGCACCGAGCCCTGCCGCGCTGCCCCAGGCTGCGCGGTATGCCTCTAGTTTGCGTCCGGTGAGCCATGACATGTCCATTTCCTCGGCAAACAACTGGGTGAGCCCGACGAAACCATCTGCGGCCAGTTTGTCCTCCGATCCCGAACGCAGGAGGCGCGGAATGTATTGCGAAGCTGCGGTTTGAGCACCGCCTCTGGCCAGTGCCTTTTGAAATGGGATCGGGTGCACGCCGTTCAGGACCGTCAAACTGGCAATCCTTGGATCCTGCTTGAAGGCCGCAGCGTATGCGACCGAGGCACCCCAGTCGTGACCAATCAGGTGAACCCTGTCCAGATCAAGCACACCGATCAGGTCCATCACATCGCGGGCAATCTTGCCCGTGGCATACGCGGCCACTTCGGCTGGCCTGAAGGATATCCCATAGCCTCGCAAGTCGGGCGCATAGCAACGCATTTCGGGGAGTGCCGCGAAGATCTCCTCCCACGCACCGGACCATTCGGGAAAGCCGTGCAGGAACAAAAGCACTGGTCCGGTCTGGCCGGATGTCATGACGCGCGTCTGGTGTCCGTTCAGGTCGAGGTGATATGGTTTCATGACTGGATGCTAGAGGATCCTGGGCCTGTGCCACAAGTTGCGCGTTGTCCCGGGCGTGCATGTCCCGGGGAAAATCATGACTGTACGGCTGATGCCCCGAGGTTCGCATCCTTTGACCATTGCTCGCTGGCCAATGCCCACCTGAATCTCGGGCATTCCAAGAAGTGTATCCTATGGGCGATCCCTCAACCCGTAGACAAATCAGCCCTATGAATCAGGGCGGCTCTGAGGTCTTCTGAGGTCAATGAAGACAGGAACAGAATGATAGGTCCAAATGGCGCAAACGCTATTCGACAAGGTGTGGGATCCACATGTCATTGCAAGTCTCGGAGATGGCTACGAGCTGTGCCATGTCGACCGCAACCTCCTGCATGACCTTTCGGGCGGGCAGGCTTTGGCGCGGCTGGAAGAGCGCGGCCTCAAGGTCCACTCCCCCGCCTTGAACATCGCAGTGCCCGACCATGCGGTATCCTCTGCGCCAGGGCGGCACGCAGCATCGACCGAGATTTCAGCGCGCCTTGCACCTGCCTTCAAGCGCCGTGCCGAGGCTGCTTGTATCCGCTACTTTGACGTCAATGACGCCGAGCAGGGGATCGTACACGTGATCGGACCAGAGCTGGGACTGACCTTGCCCGGCTTGATGATCACCTGCGGCGACAGTCACACCTCGACCCACGGTGCGCTGGGAGCGTTGGCCTTCGGGATCGGACAAACAGAACTTCTGCATGTGCTTGCCACCCAAACCGTTGTTCAGAAACGCCCGCAGACCATGCGCGTGAACTTTGAGGGGCAAGCCGGACCTCATGTCAGTCCCAAGGACATGATCCTTTATCTGATGGGCGCGCTGGGTGCAGGTGGCGGGGATGGGCATGCTTTGGAATATGCAGGCTCGGCGATCCGGGCGATGGATATCGAGGGGCGCCTGACGATTTGCAACATGTCTATCGAGTGCGGTGCCAAGATGGGCATGATTGCGCCCGATGATGTGACCTTTGACTACCTCGCCGGGCGTACCTTCGCACCTGCGGGGGCTACCTGGGACGCAGGGCTTGCGCATTGGCGAACCCTGCCATCGGATGAGGGCGCTGCCTTTGACACCGAAATCACCTTGGATATGGCGGATATCGCCCCACAAATTACATGGGGTACGTCGCCCGAGCATGTAGCCTCGGTGAATTCTGCGGTGCCGGATCCTGCCGACGCGCCCGACAGCGCACGGCGAGATGCCTGGCGGCAGGCGCTCGATTACATCGGGTTGGAGCCGGGGTGTCCACTGGAGGGCACGGCCGTTGATCATGTATTCATCGGGTCATGCACGAACTCGCGTATTTCGGACTTGCGCGCTGCGGCACGCGTCGCCGAAGGGCGAAAGGTTGCGACAGGTACGTCTGCCTGGGTGGTGCCGGGCTCTCAGGCGGTGAAGGCCGAGGCCGAGGCTGAAGGGCTGGATGCAGTGTTCCGCAAGGCGGGATTCCAGTGGCGCGAGCCCAGTTGCTCGCAATGCGTTGCGGCCAATGGTGAGATCGTGGCGCCCGGCACGCGAGCCGTCTCAACGACCAATCGCAACTTCGAGGGCCGTCAGGGACCGCGTGCGCGCACCCATCTTGCCTCGCCTGCGATGGCGGCGGCAGCAGCAGTGACAGGCCGGATCACCGATGTGCGCAAGCTGATGGAGGGCGCAACATGACGCCGTTCGCTCAGGTCTCTGGCGCAGCTGCGCCCTTGATGGAGGCCAATGTCAACACGGATGTTATCGTCAGGATCGAGCGGCTGTCCGAGTTTGCCAGCGACGCGCTTGAGCCATATGCGTTCGAGGCTTGGCGATTTCAGGATGATGGAACCGAGAATGCGGATTTCGTGCTGAATCAATCGCCATGGCGCGGCGCTCCGATCTTGTTGGCAGGGCAGAACTTCGGGTGCGGATCCTCGCGGGAGGGTGCTGTGCATGCGCTGGGCTGCGTTGGGATCCGTGCAGTGATTGCCCCCAGCTTTGGCGGGATTTTCCGCAACAACTGTTATCAGAACGGGATGCTGCCAGTGGTGTTGCCAGAGGACGTGGTGGCGGGCTTTGCAGAGATCGCCCGGCTGCAACCGGACGCGCCGTTCGAGATCGATCTGGAACGGCAGGTGGTTGTGCCGCCCAATGGCGCACCTGTTCCGTTCGAGATTGATGGGCTCCGCAAACAGGCTCTGCTGGCCGGGGTCGATGACCTTGGATTAACTGCGGAGCGCCTGCCTGAGATTGCCGATTGGCAGGACAGGGACCGTGCGGCGCGCCCGTGGGTATGGTTGTAGTGCGGTTGGCATAGTCTGGGGGATAGAAGAATGGATCAGGTGAAAGCCCTTTTGTTCGATACGTTTGGTACCGTTGTCGACTGGCGTGGTTCGGTTGCGCGCATGGCGGAACGTGCCGTGCGTGCGCGAGGTGGCGACATCGACGGCGATGCTTTTGCGCGGGCCTGGAGGGCTGGATACCGTCCCGGCATGGCGCCCGTCATCTCGGGTGAGCGTCCCTGGACCCCGATAGATGTGATCCATCGCGAAAGGCTTGAGGTTATCCTCGAGGAATTTGGCGTGGCCTCCCTTTTCGATGAGGCCGGACGTGTGGATCTGAACCTGAGCTGGCACAGGCTTGATCCTTGGCCAGACTCGGTGCCCGGTCTGCTGCGTTTGCGTCAGCGTTATATCATCGGGCCGCTTTCGAACGGAGGCACGGTGCTTCTGGCCTCGATGGCGAAACGCGCTGCGATCCCATGGGATGTGATCATGTCTTCGGACGTCACCAAGGCATACAAGCGCCATCCGGACGCTTATCTGAATGCGTGCTCTGCCATGAACCTCGCCCCGGAGCAGGTAATGATGTGTGCGGCCCACAATGATGATCTGGAAGCAGCCCAGAGCCACGGGCTGCGTACGGCCTATGTGAATCGCCCATATGAATACGGTTCAGATCAGGTGAAGGACTTCGAGGCTGACGGCGCTTGGGACATCGCAACGGATCACATCGGCGGTATAGCAGACGCATTGGGAGGGTAAGCGGAGTATGAAGACCTACAAGATTGCTGCGATCCCGGGTGATGGGATCGGAACCGAGGTGATCTCGGCCGGGTTGGAAGTGCTGGAAGCCATCGCCAAACGTGCGGGTTTTGCCATCGATGTCGCGCATTTCGACTGGGGATCCGATCGCTATCTGCGCGAGGGCACTATGATGCCAGAGGATGGTCTGGACCAGATCAGGCCGTTCGACGCGATCTATTTCGGATCGGCGGGTGATCCGCGCGTGCCGGATCATATCAGCCTGTGGGGGCTGCGGCTGGCTATCTGTCAGCCCTTTGACCAATATGCCAATGTGCGCCCCGCGCGCGTGTTGCCGGGGCTTGAGAGTCCACTGCGTGGCATCGGCCCTGGTGATCTGGACTGGGTGATCGTGCGCGAGAACTCCGAGGGAGAGTACGCAGGCGCAGGCGGACGGGCGCATCAGGGGCACCCGCACGAGGTCGGGATGGATGTCTCGGTCTTCACTCGCGTGGGTGTCGAGCGGATCCAGCGCTTTGCTTTTGATCTGGCACGCGCGCGCGCCGCCAAGCATCTGACATTGGTCACCAAATCCAACGCACAGCGTCACGGTATGGTCATGTGGGATGACGTGTTCCATGCGATCCGCGGTGACTATCCGGATGTTGCGACCGAGCGTGTGCTGGTCGATGCCATGACCACCCGCATGGTGCTGCGGCCCGACGATATCGATGTTGTCGTCGCGACCAACCTGCATGCGGATGTATTGTCCGATCTGGCTGCTGCGTTGACGGGATCACTGGGCCTTGCACCGACGGCGAATCTCAACCCGGAAGGCACGTGGCCTAGCATGTTCGAGCCGATCCATGGCAGTGCCTTCGACATCATGGGACAGGGCATTGCCAATCCGATCGGCAGCTTCTGGTCGGGCGCGATGATGCTGGATCATCTGGGAGAGCCTGCCGCTGCGGCAAGCCTCATGAACGCTATCGAGCAGGTCACTGCTGCGGGCGCCCCCTTGCCTCGGGATCTTGGCGGTTTGGCGACAACGCGTGAGATGACCGATGCGGTGCTGTCGGCCGTCGAAGGCCGCAACACTGGGGCCTGATCGCAGGTAAGAGCCCCCGCCACGTGGGGGCTTGCCAGCCATTCAGAACAGATTGAACAAGTTCAACAACCAGCGAGTTGTCCAGTTTCGGCGGCCCGAAATTGCGGGCGAATCTGATGGCGAGCCCGTGCCCGCGCAAACCGGGCAAGGCTGTTTGTGAACGCGGCCGCCGGAGCCGATAAGTCGCTGCCCCGTGCCTTCGCAGGACCAGCAGGTGCGCGGATAATCGCCTCGCCGTTGAATGTCGGTCATGGCGTCAACTTTCAGTTAGAGTGCTTTCAAAAATGCGTCTGGTGAGCACTTGATACGCTGGGCCGAACAGTTGATTCTGTGATTTATCTCACCGTTGGTCATCTTGTCGGCATGCGGCCATGTCGCTGGCGCGACTGCTCGACCGATGGTCTCGCCTGTCCGCTTCGCGCCCAGATGGCCGCAATCTGGCGCTCTTGGCGCGATCAGGAACTGTGCTTTGTCTTTCGCTCTCTGTGGAGAACATAGAGGGCTGCGCCAATAATGATCGCGGCTCCGATCCAGACCCGCGGATCCGGCCATTCCGAGAACAGCCAGAATCCCAGAACCGTCGCAAAGATCAGCCGTGTATACTCCAGTGGCGCCATGGCCGATGCCTCACCCACCTTCATCGCGAGAATGTTCAGATACTGCGCCACTGCGGACAGCACACCGATGCCAAGCAGCAGCGCCCATTCTTGCTGCGTAGGCCATTGCCAGAACCAGAGCATCGGCACGAACATCAGCAATCCGACCCCTACGGCCTGATAGGTCAGGATCGTCACGGGTTTGTCCAGTTGTGCCAGCACACGAATGATGATGAACACCGCCGAGACGCAGACAGCGCTGGCCACAGCAGCCAGGTGCCAGATCTGAAGCTCGGTTCCCGGCTGCGGCCAGACGATGATCACAACGCCCGTGAACCCGGCTGCAAGTCCGGTCCAGCGGGGCAGGCGTACCACTTCGCCAAGAATCACGATTGCCAGCAGTGTCGTGAAGAATGCTTTGGAGAACGAGATCACCGTAGCCTCTGCCAATGGCAGGTGGATCACTGCTGAAAATCCCAGCGTCATTGCACAGAAGGCAAGTCCCACCCGCGCCAGTTGCAGCTTCGGCCGCGATGAATGCAGCGAGCCCGGCCAGCCTGCCCAGATCGCAGGCGCCGCCAGCGCCACCATGGTTGCTTGCCGCACAAAGAGGATCTGCGTCACGTGCAGCCGCTCGCCGGCCAGTTTGATCATTGCGATCATCACCGAAAAGATTGCCGAGGCGAGGATAAAGATCAGTCCGCCGCGCACATTGCCGGGCAGTGCAGCCCACCAGTCGGCCCATTCATGAGGTTCCGGGTCAATGGAGGGATCTGGCACCGGTTATTCCGCAGCGCGTGGGGTGTGGGTTTGCAGCGGCAGGTCCCGGATGTCCGCGACATCGCCCAGCCCCCCGATCGCCTCGGCCAAGGCCTTGGCCCGTTCTTGCCCCAGCACCGGGTCCGCCAGTGCGTGAAACTTGGTTTGGATCTCGCTATCCGTCAGTGCGGCGTCCGGGTCGCCCTTTCGCGTTGGTTGGATATGAGAGAAACTCTGCCCGCTCATGGTGGTGATCTCTGTGGTAGCCGGGCGTAATGCGGGGAATGCGGCTTCGTGCGCGGGGTCGATCTCGAAGCGCACCTTTGCGGCAAGCGCGCGGGTCTCCGGATCTGACAAGGCTTCCTCCGTAAAGTCGGCAGGCACGACCGCTCCTCGCCGTGCCATGACGGCCGCGCAATAGGCCAGCGAAAATCGTGCTTCGGCTGCTGTTCGGGGATCAGGGTTGCCGCAGATCTCGGCGGTTGCCCGGTAGACCCTCGCATAAATGGTCGCGACATCGGTCGCCTGCAACCCGTGCGCAGCGACGATGGCCTGCACCCCGTCCAGGGTCGCGAAATTGTGCCCGCAGCAGGCATGCGCCTTTACCGTCATGCGCTGAATGGTCCACTCGGTACCGAGCGTAGCAGTAGCCTCGCCCCAATCAGGCGTATCTGACATGGCAATGCCAAAACCGCGCGCGCCTTCCAGCATGTCCAGCACGCCTGTCACGCCTGCACGGGCCGACAACGCGCATAAAACGCCCGCCTCCGCAGCCCTGCCGGCATGCATCGGCTTGGTCATGGCATCCGATGAGAACGCATGGCGCAAACCTGCTGCCATGGTCGCTGCATTTGCCAGGGCATGCACGGTCTCGATTGCCGACAGGCCGGCCACCCGAGCCGCCGCCGCCGCGGCGCCGAAATGGCCGACAGTGGCTGTCGTATGCCAGTGGTCATAATGCGCGGGGTTCACGATGCGGGCGATGCGGTTGGAGACCTCGTAGCCCACGATGATCCCGTCCAGCAGGGTCGTGCCAGAGGCGCCCTCGGTCTCGGCCATGGCCAGCGCAGCCGGGATCACACAGACGCCGGGATGGTAGAGGCCGGGCGAGTAGATGTCGTCCACCTCGACCGTATGGGCCGCCGTCCCGTTGATCAGTGCCGCTGTGCGTGCGTCGCGTGTGCCTTCCGGGATCAGTCGCGCCGGACCATGCCCGGCCAAAGCACGCCCAAGCAACGTTGCGGGTGTCTCGACGCCGCCTGCAATGATACCGCCCAATGTGTCAAGCAGGCAGCGTTTGGCGGCCGCATGCGCCTCGGGCGCGTTGCAGGTAGCGCCCCATTGGGCAAAGGTTTCTATCACTGTCACAAGGCGCTCCCAATTTTGTATACAATTGCATACACACCTTGGGCCGTCTACAAGCACCCGCAAAGATCACATAGGCAAAGACCATAGAGGGAGGCGTCTCATGAAACTGCTCGTTTTGGCCGGCGACGGGATTGGACCGGAGATCACTGCAGCCACCATGGCGGTCATGGACCACGTGAATGATGCCCATAATCTGGGTCTTACGTTCGAGTATGATCTCGCAGGCTTCGACAGCCTTGAGAAACACGGCTCGACCTTCCGCCCCGAACTGCAGGCGAAGTTTCCGACATATGACGGTGTAATCCTTGGGCCAAATCAGGCTGCTGACTATCCTCCCAAAGCCGAGGGCGGGATCAACTTTTCGGCGTTCACACGCACGCAATATGATCTCTACGCCAATATCCGCCCTGCACGGACACCGCCCGGTGTGGCTGCCAAAGGCGGACAGTTCGACCTGATTATTGTGCGCGAAGTGACCGAGGGACACTATTCGGACCGAAACATGCACCTTGGCCATGCCGAGGTTATGCCGGATCCGGACATGGTGATCTCGATGCGCAAGGTGACCCGGGGTGCGTGCGAACGCATTGCACGCCGGGCCTTCGAGCTGGCCATGGGTCGGAGCAAGCTGGTGACGGCAGTGCACAAGGCGAATGTTCTGCATCTGGGCGATGGACTGTTCCTCGAGGCCGTGGATACGGTGGCGCAGGATTTCCCCGAGGTGCGCGTCGAGAAGGTGCTGATCGATGCCATGTGCGCGCATCTGGTGCGCCGCCCGGAGGAGTTCGATGTCATCGTGACCGGCAACATGTATGGCGATATTCTCAGCGATCTGGCGAGCGAGCTGTCTGGGTCCCTTGGGCTGTCGGGTGCGATCATGGCAGGCGACAATCTGTGTGCGGCACAGGCTCAGCACGGCAGTGCGCCTGATATTGCCGGGCAGGACAAGGCCAACCCGACCTCGCTGATCCTGTCTGCGGCCATGCTGCTGGACTGGTTGGGGGCCCGGCACAGCCGCGTGGATCTTGGCAAGGCGGCGGCTGCGATCCGCGCGGCGACGGATGCCGCGTTGGCGCAGCCCGAGACACGCACGGGAGATCTGGGCGGCAAACAGGGGACCGCAGGCTTCGGCAAGGCTGTGGTTGCGGCACTTGGTTGAACAGCCAGCGTCCAAGTCTGCGGGCACAGGCACGCTTGCCTCGGTCGCCTTCATCGGTCTGTTCTGGGGGCTGAACTGGCCCGCCGTGAAGTTTCTGCTGACCGAGGTCGGGCCGTTCACTGTCCGCGCCGCCGCGCTTAGCCTCGCGGCCATTGTCCTGGGTGCCTACGTCATGATGCGCGGAGGACGGCTGCGTCCGCCCCTGGCCGAGATCCCTTGGATGGCGCTGACGGGGTTACTCAGCATCTTTGGTTTCAATGTGCTGGTGGCACTGGGGCAGGTGCTGACCGAGACGTCGAAGGCTGCGATCATTGCCTATACCATGCCGGCACTGACCGCCATCTTCGCGGTACTGCTTCTGGGTGAGAGCATGACAGCGCGCCGGGTTCTGGCGTTGATCGTGGCGATGACGGGCATCGCTGTCCTTGCCGGCGAGAACATCTCTGCCTTGCTGGAGGCGCCGCTTGGTCCCGGGATCATGCTGGCGGCCGCCGTTACTTGGGCTCTGGGTACGGTCGCAATGAAAGCGGGCAACTTCACATTGGAGCCGCTGCCGCTGACGGTCTGGTTCCTTGGGTTCTCGGGATTGGCCTGCTGGCCCTTCGTTGCAGTTTTCGAGGGCGTGCCTCAGGCGCCTTCACTGCCCATTCTGGCAGTCTGGCTGTGGCATGCTCTGCTCCCGATGGTGCTGTGCTACGCGCTTTGGACAGGACTGGTCGGGCGCTTGCCAGCGTCGGTAGCAGCGATTGCCACTTTGATGGCACCCATCGTGGGTGTCACCTCGTCGGTCCTGCTGTTGGGCGATCCGGTAAGCTGGCAGAAGGTGGCCGCACTGACGCTGATCCTGGCCTCGATCGTGCTGACCTTCTCACCAGCGCCGCGCAGACGAATGTCCTGACGTGCCCCTGATCAGCCGGTTTTCAGCGGGCAAAAACCCACTGGTGCCATCAGCTTGTTGGACTGGCTGACCAGTGCACCAAGCTCGGCGGATTTCTTGGTGTAGGCCAACCACTCCGGGTCGGACCAAAGCACGGCACGTTTCGCCTCGCGGTCGCCCGCACTGTCGTAGACCCAGATGTGAACGTATTCATTTGGATCGCCGGTTTCGGTCTTGAGATACGCCAAAGGTGTGCCAAGACAGCGGAACTGCGGCGCTTTACCGTGCTCTTCATAGAGCTTGAGGTGGGCATTGATTGTACCTGGCTTGCACACATATGTGCGGACATCGAGCAGCATGTTACTCTCCTTTGGCGTCTTGAATAGCGGCCCACACACGGGCAGGTGTCAGTGGCATTTCCATGTGCTTCACGCCGAGGGGCGCCAGCGCATTGCAGACAGCATTATGGGCGCAGACCATGGATCCGACCGAGCCCGCTTCGCCCACACCCTTCGCGCCCACCGGGTTCACCTTGGTCGGCACTTCACGGATGGTGAAGTCGATATGGGGCAGGGTATCCGCCCGCGGCATGGCATAGTCCATGAAGCTTGCGGTCAGCGGCTGGCCGGTGTCAGGGTCGTGCTGGAAGCTCTCCAACAGCGTCTGGCCCGCGCCTTGCGCAATCCCGCCATGCATCTGGCCTGACAGAAGAGTTGGATTCAGCGCCTTGCCCACATCCTCCACGACCGTATAGCGCTCGACCGTCACGACGCCGGTTTCAGGATCGACTTCGACTTCGCAGAGATGGCAGCCATTGGGGAAAGTGACCTTGTCGGGCTGGAAATTCGATTGACCGTCCAGCGTTTCTTCCCGCTCGGCAGCCGCTGCGGCCACCTCTGGCAGGGTCACCCTGCGGTCCGTGCCCTCGATGCGGAACTCGCCTGCGTCATAGGCGATATCGGCAGGTGCTGCTTCAAGCATCTCTCCCGCCAGATCCCGGCCTTTGGCGATCACCTTGTCCATCGCCAGCACCAGCGACGACCCGCCAGTGGGGGCAGAGGCCGAACCACCCGACCCGCGCCCGCCGGGCAGATCATCCGTATCCCCCTGGCGGTAGTCGATCTTGTCGAGCGACACGTTGAATGTCTCCGACACCATTTCCGAGAACGCGGTCGCGAGGCCCTGGCCCACTGACATTGCGCCGGGATGTACGGTGACCGAGCCGTCCTTGTCGACTGTCACGCGGCAATGATCGGCACCCGGTTTCACGAAAGGACCGCCCGCAACCTCAATCGGATTGGAGATGCCCATGCCGCGCAACATGCCGCGCGCCTCGGACGCAGCTTTGCGCGCCGGGAAGCCTGCAAGATCAGCCCGTTCGGCTGCGGTGGTCATGTTTGCTTCGAACTCACCGCAATCATATTCGAACATGAAGCCAGTGTCGTAGGGCATCTCGTCCGGCGTAATCAGATTCTGGCGGCGCAGCTCGAACGGGTCCACGCCCAGATCGGCAGCGGCAAGATCCAGGAGCCGCTCGATGCAATAGGTAGCCTCTGGCCGCCCCGCTCCGCGATATGGCCCTGTCGTGTGGGTGTTGGTGTAGACCCCGTATGCGTCTGCTGCAGTGGGTCCAATGTGATAGGGACCAGATATTCCACCAAGATTGCCCAACCCGCCCAGCGAGCGGCCCTGAAGGAATGCACCGATATTGATGTCCCAATGGGCGTGCAGACCAAGCAGATTTCCGTCATCATCAAAGCCCAGCGTGGCGTCGAAGCGCATATCGCGGCCATGATCGTCCACGAGGCTGGCTTCGGTGCGGTCCGAAACCCATTTGACCGGCTTGCCCAAGTTGCGGGCCGCGACAAGGCAGAGCACATCCTCGACGTAGGCGGTGATCTTCATCCCAAAGCTGCCGCCCACATCATGGGTGCGCACATGCACCATTGACGGCTCGACACCGAAGATGGCTGCAAGCTGGCCCTTGATGGCATGCGGGCTTTGCGAGCACGATTGCAGGTAGAGCCGGTCACCCTCCATATCCGCAAGGCAGGCGCGTGGCTCCATTGCGTGCACGGCGACACGGCTGACCTGCGACGACAGGGAGACCGTGCGGGGGGCCGCGGCAATGGCTGCTTGCGCTGCATCATGGTCGCCGCGCGTCCAGACATAGGCGACGTTGTCCGGAACTTCCGCGTGCACTGCGGGTGCGCCTTCGGCGCGTGCGGCGGGGGCGGTCGAAACTGTTGGCAAATCGTCGATCTCAACCGAGATCATGGCAGCGGCATCGCGTGCCTGCGCATCGGTCTCGGCGACGACGAAGGCCAGTGCCTGACCGACATAGCGCACCTTGTCGGTGGCGAGGATCGGGCGTTTGGCCTGATAGGCGGGCTCGCCATTGGTCATCGGCAAATTGGGGCCTGCCGGCATGTGTGTGGGTGCACCCATGGCCGCGAGATCGGCACCCGTGTAGACAGCGATGACACCGGGCGCGGCTTTCGCCTCGGTCACATCCACCGCGACAATGGTCCCATGCGCGATGTCCGAGCGGGCTACAGCACCGTGCACCATGCCCTCCGTTGCAAGATCGGTGGCATAGTATCCAGCCCCGGTCACAAAGCGTGCGTCCTCGATCCGGCCCTGGAAAGTGGCAAACTTGTTCATCGGCTATTCCTTTGGCGGTTGGGCATGTGGCGATGCTGCCTACTTGCCCTGAAACTCGGGTTTGCGCTTTTCCATGAAGGCCCGGCGGCCTTCCTTGAAGTCCTCTGAC